>JAABSZ010000113.1:0-13306 GCA_011390135.1 Desulfobacteraceae bacterium
GCCCAGCGCACCCCGTCCGTGTCCGCGGCCGTGGGGGGCGCGATCTGCAGCGGGGCCCAGGAGCGGAGTACCTCCTGATTCCGGTAGTTGTCGGCCACCGCGGTTCCCCCTTCATTCATGGGGATCGCGGTTCGGACCTCGGGTTGGAGTACGGTGCTGTTGAGCCCCAGTTCATCCAGAAAGCGGGAGTTGCTTCGCCAGAGGCCATCGGGGCCAACCAGATAGCTTTCGGAACTTCCGCCGGCCCCGGCCTGCTGGGCCATGACCTCGTCGATCCGTCTGACCGAGATCCGGGTCACCACCACGACCTCCACCTGCCCCTCGGTCACCACGGGCTGGGCAAAGAACGCTGCCGGACTCCCGTCGATGGCTTCATAGGGGGCAAAGTCGGCCATGCCGAAGATTTTGGTCTCCATCACGTCTGCCACCAGGTTTCCGAAGTTGGAGTCGCTGTAAGGGCCCGTCAGGATGTTGGTGCGGTAGTCCGGGCTCTGCTGAACCGTATAGAAGATGAAGCCGTTGGGGTTGATCAGCGCGATATCCTGATAATCGTACTCTTTGGCATACCGGGTGAAGAAGTCCTCCTCGGCCCCGGCCGCTCTGGGGACGAAGGCCTCGGCCACGTCGATCTCCGCGATCAGTGCCCAGGTGGTATCGAAGACCCGTACCGGGGCCCACGCGGAAAGAACGTAGTTGCCCCAGTAGTTGAGGGCCACCCCCTGTCCGGTTCCGCCGCCCAAAGCCTGTCGGACCCCTTCGGTGTCAACCACGATGGCCGGGTTGATGATGGTCGGCTCCTCCAGATGGATGGAGTTGGAGCGGAAGAGAGCGTCGGGGCCGATGACGTAGGTCTCGCCGGTTGTTCCCAGGCCGGTGCGCTCCTGCATGATGTAGTCGATCTGGTCCACCGACATCTGCACCATGACCGCGCCACGGAATTCCTCCCCAACCGTGACGGGCGCGGCCATGAATGCGGCCGCAATGCTCTGGGTCGGTTCATAGGGCTCGAAATCCTGGAACGCAAGCCCTGTCCGGGCCTTCTCAAATGCCTTTGCGGCCGGGGTTCCGGCAAGCTCCCCCTCGGTCAGGCTCTTCCCCAGATCCGTTTCCCGGGCCACCGAATAGAGGACATTTCCATCGGCGCCCACCAGGTAGGTGTCGTAGTAGCCGTAGGCGTCGTTAAAGTCCGAGAGCAGGGGGCCGTAGGCCTGGGCCACCTCCTCCCAGTTCGGGGAGCCCACGGCTCGGGCCACCCTTTCGAAGGCCCGCAGCGCCTCCTGCATCACCGGGGCCTGGGAGAGTACCCGGACATCGTTCATCCGCTCCCGGAAATAGTTTTCGATCAGGTTCTTCTTGAGCTGCTGGATCGCGGTGAGCTGGTCAAAGGCCTTGGACCGGAGGGTGTGGACCGTCTCACTCAGGGCCGTCATGTCGCTTCTGCGGCCTTCGAAGTGGTTGGTGATGGCGATGGCCTTGTTGGCCCGGGCCGCCTCCAGCGCATCGAACGCATTGTCCCGCAGGGCGTTGGACGAGAAGAGGTAGGCGATGCCCCCCATGATGATCAGCGGGATGAGCGCGAGCCCCAGCAGTGAGACGAGGAGCTTGTTCCGGATGCTCTCCGAGATCTTCTCAAAAGGCCCCCACCGGCCGATGCGGCTGAAGATGCTGTTTTTTTCCATTGTCAAAAACCTCCCATCATTTTGCGGGTTGTCCTCTCTTTATTTTCGAAGTTCGGTACACCTAACCTCCGCTCAACAGAGTCCGGATGCAGGGGGCCACGAGGCATCGGCCCTCCCATTCATAGATCCCCCGAATCCGCAGCAGATCCGGAAGGGGTTTCTCCTCCGGAAACGGGGCGGCCCCAATGGGCAGGGAGAGGATCTGCACGGGCGCGCCGGCCAGCAGCATCCCCCGGAGGAGTCTCTCCTTTCCATTCTCTTCGGTTGCGCTTCGGACCAGAATCCATCTGCCCCCGGGCTCGCTTTTTTCGACATCTTCCGCATTCGACTCATCATCAGACGGAAAAAGCCCCAGAGCATCTTCCGGAGAGATGGCCGGAACCACCTCGCCGCCCCATTGGGCCATGCCCCGGATAAAGCCGGGGGAGAAGGGAACCGGATAGGCCGCGGCCTCCCGGAGCACATCCTCCACCTGGGTCATGCTCAACAGGAAAAAGAGGGGCATCTCCATCAGCCGGGCGCCACTCCGGGAGGGAAAGGCCAGCACCTGGCCCGGGGCCTGGGCCCGGTGCGGAAGGGATGGCTCCTCTCCTCTCGGGATGGCCTGTATCTTATCGATTTCCTGCATGAATCCCTTTCACGTCAATGCCTTTCAATGGATATCTTTCATCGTTTGCTCCGGGAACTTCTCCACGCGCGTTTGAGCCGGATCAGTCTCTCCTCGGCAAGCTCTGTTGAGACCCGCTCCATGATCCCGCAGATCCGGGCGCGGATCGGTTCCTGCGCCAGCAGTTCTCGGATGGCCCCATCGAGTCCGGCTTCTCCCATGGGTTGAGTTTCCGCGGAAGTTTCGGCTTCTGGTGTGGGCCCAAGTTCCCGCAGTTTCCGGGGATCGACCACCAGAACGAGCCCCTTCTCCCGTACCAGAACCCGGGGAAAGAGGGAGAGAGGCTTTTCCCCGAATCCGGAGGGCAGAGGCCGAATTTGATCCTGCGGGGCCGATACCACCCCTTCCACCCCTTCGACTCGAAGGGCAAATGCATCTTTCCCACCCTGGGCCTCGATGACGAGGATCTGCGCATCCCCTACTGAAAAAGGATCTGCAGCTCCGGGCCCTGCTGAAGTCAGACGGCCCAGATCCCAGATGGGCATCCGCTCCCCTTCCAGATCCAGAAGGCTTCCATGAGGGGCCGCGCCGCCGGCCAACAGATTCCTCTCCTTATGAATCCCTCGAACCCTTCCCAGTTCCAGACCGAATTCCATTCCCACAGCCGTAAAGACCAGCAGTTGATCCATTCTCCGCTACCTCTTTTTTGCCAGACTCGACATGGCCTCCACAAAGGCCTCATGCTGGTAGGGCTTCACCACAAAGCCCTTCGCGCCGAGGCTCAGTGCCCGGTTCCGGTGTTTGGCGGCCGTTCTGGAGGTGAGCATCAGCACCGGGATCTCTTTGTATGCCGGTTCAGCCTTGATCGCGCTCAGGAATTCGTAGCCGTTCATCCGGGGCATCTCGATATCGAGCACGATCAGGTCGGGCCGGATCTCCCGAAGCCGCTCCAGGGCATCGATGCCGTCCTTTGCCGTATGGGCCCGCCACCCCTGATCCTGGATGAGGCGGGAGACCACCTGGCGGATGCTCACGGAATCATCCACAACCAGAATCTCGGTGGGCCCCTTTGTCGGCGGGGATACGGGTGCGCGCACCTCCTCCGGCTCCACCCCCTCCTCCTGTGCCCAGATCAGCTCCCCGATGTTGAGAATCGGCACGACACTGCCGTCGCCCATGATTGTGACGCCCGACACCCCCCGGACATACCGGAGATGGGAGCCGGTTCCCTTGATGACGATCTCCCGCTGACCCACCAGCGCATCGATGATCAGCGCGCACCGCCGCTCCGCAGACCGAACCACCAGCACCAGAGGCTGCTCCTGTGCCGGGGGAGGCCCCTTCTCTCCGGCGCTTTCCAGAACATCGGCCATGTCAAAGAGGGGCAGCACCTCCTCGTTGATCCGCACCACATCCCCCCGCTCCCCGGTGATCTCCTCGGGATCGATCCGCAGGATCTCCTCGATCTCGTTGAGGGGGATGGCCAGAAGCTGACCCTTCACCGTAAAGAGCAGAGCCTGCACCGCGGCCAGGGTAAGAGGAATGCGGATGGTGAAGCGGGTTCCCCCGCCGGAGTCCGAACGGACCCGGATGGTCCCCTTCAATTCATGGATGTTCTCCCGGACCACGTCCATGCCCACCCCCCGGCCCGACAGGTGGCTGATCTGATCCCGGGTGGAGAAGCCGGGATAGAAGATGTAGGAGACCAGCTCCTCATCTGCCAGTTTGTCCGGATTTTCCGACAGCTTTGCAGCCCGCACCGTCTCCCGGATCGCGTCGTAATCAAGACCCGCGCCATCATCTCTGATCCGGATCACCACCTGGTTTCCCTCTCGCGCGGCCGTCAGTTGAACGGTTCCGGTCTCGGGTTTGCCCCGGGCCCTGCGGATTTCCGGCGGCTCGATCGCGTGATCCGCGGCGTTTCTCAGAATATGCATCAGCGGGTCGATCATCCGCTCCCAGACCCCCCGGTCCAGTTCGATCTCCTCGCCTTCGATGGCCAGACCGATCTTTTTGTTCAGTTGGGCCGCGGCCTCCCGCAGGGTCCGGCGGAGCCGGCTGACAATGGCGCGCATGGGGGTGAGGCGCACCCGCATCATCTTCTCCTGCAGCTCGCTCAAGAGGACCCGCTGCCGGGTAAGCCCGCCCTCGAAGTCGCTGTAGATCCCGGTGAACTGGGTATGAAGCGTGCCCACATCGATGACGGCCTCATTCAACGTCCGGATGATCAGGTTGAGCTGAGAATACCGGTCCAGCTCCAGATCGTCGAACTCGTCATACCCGAAAAAGGGCCCTGTCTCCCCGGTGGTGCCGTTGCGGACCGCTGCGGCCATCCGATCCATTCGGGCCAAAGCCTTCACCTCAAAGCCGACCTCCATCTCTTTTGCCAGCTCCCGGAGCCGGTTTCTCGCGATCTCCAGCTCATTGACGCCCTCGGCAAAGGTCTCCATCCGCTGGTCGAACGCGCTGCCGGAGATGATGATCTCGCCGGTCAGGTTGACCAGCTCATCCATCCGCTCCATCCCCACCCGCAGGGTCCGGCCCGGCCGGCCCGGCTGTGCAAAGGTATCTGCCGGGATTTCGGCTTCGGGATCTGACGCGGGCTGCGCCGCCGTCTCCGCACCGGCTCCCGCCAGCCTCCTGAATCGGGCTTTGAGCCTTTGGATCCGCTCGCCAAGGTGCGCTGCCGGGTCCGCCACCATCCGCTCCAGCAGATCCGAGGATTCGGCCAGCACCGATACGGTGGACGGGGAGATCTCCGCCTCATTCTCATAGAGCCTGTCCAGCAGATCCTCATAGTGATGGGCAAAGCCGGAAATCCCGGAAAGGCCGATGACCGCGGCCGCGCCTTTCAGCGTATGCACCGATCTTCGAATCCGGCCCAGAATCTCCCGGTCCCGGTCCGAGACGGGGCCCGAGACATGACCGGATTCGCTGACTCTCTCCTCCAGCTTGTCGATCGCGTCTCCGATCTCCTGAAGGTGATCTTCGGCCTCGTCATAGAAGCTTTCCATCAGGATCGAATCGATGGCGAAATCGGCAGCCTCGGTTGATGCAGGAATTTCTTCGTCCGGCGCAATCCTTTCCGCGTCCGATTCAAAATCGCTCTCATCCCAAGTGTCGGCATCGAAAGATCCCCCCTCGATCTCGGGAACCGAATCGAGCAGCTCCCGGGGCAGCGGCGTATCTTCTGAGATCCCCCTGACCGGCCGGAAATCTAGGAGTGTCTCCTCCAGAAGGGTTCGTGCCGGGACCCCGGAACCGAGATAATCGGTACAGTAGGCTTCAAACCGGGCAACGGTTCGGCGCATCGCGGCGTTGGCTTCTTTGCTCACCGGAAGATTTTTGTTCAGGCAGTTCTCACAGACATCCTCCATCTCAAAGGCGATGTGGCTCAACCCCGGAATCCCGACCATTCCGGAGGCCCCTTTGATGGTGTGGGTCATCCGGTAGATCTCCTGGAGCAGATCTTTCTGGTCCGGCTCCTCCGAAAGCCGCTGAAGGTTCTCCTTCAGAGACGGGAGATAGCTCTCCACCTCCTCGATATACCCTCTGATAAGTTCTTCACTGGATGACATATCTACCTGCTGCTCTTTTTCATGCGATCTGCTAGGTCCGGAATGCGGTCATCCGGCGCGCGGTGAGGAGCCGGTCCACATCCAGAAGATGGAGCAGCCGATTCTCGTTGCCGCCTTCGGGAATCCGGCTGAGCGGGATCAGCCCCCGGATAAATGGCACAAGCTTCTTCTCCGGATCTCCCTCCCGATAGGGCGGCTTCTGCAGACCCGTCTTCCGGGTATCCAGATAGAGGATGCCGGCCACCCGATCCACCACAACCCCCACCTTCATCTCCTCCCGGCTCAGGATGATGAACATCTTCCCGGCCCATGCCCCCGGATCTCCCGGAACCCCCTCCAGGCCGAAGAATCCCCTAAGATCGACCACCGAGACGATCTCCCCCCGGATGTTGCTCACCCCCAGAATCCAGTCCGGAAGGTTGGGCAGCTTTGTCACCCGGGGCATGCGGCCGATCTCCCGCGCACTTTCCAGGGGCGCGGCCAGCAGGATGTTTGCCAGAAAGAAGCGGACATACTGGTCCCCGGCCCGGACCTGGGCCACTTCGGCCTTCTCCGGTTGGAGCCCCATCCCCGGAAACGGGGCGATCTTGGGCCGGAGTTCCGCGTCGATCTGGCGTACCAGATCATCGATGGGGGGAGATCGAAAACGGGGGCGCTGTTCCATCAGAGCACTTCCGCCACGGCCTTTACCAGCTCCTCTCCGGTAAAGGGCTTGGTCACATAGGCATCCGCACCCTGTTTTTTTCCCCAGAACTTGTCGCTATCCTGGCTCTTGCTGGTGAGCAGGATGATCCGGATATCCTTCAGATCCGGAGAAGTCTTGATCTGCCGGCAGACCTGAAATCCGTTCATCTTGGGCATCACCACATCGAGTACGATCGCGGCCGGCTTTTCAGAGCGCGCCTTTTCGATGGCCTCATGGCCGTCTGCGGCCGTGATGACTTCATATCCGTTTGCGATGAGCGGTTCGCTCGCCAGCTTGAGATGGGTGGGGCTGTCGTCCACAACCAGCAGCTTGGCTTTGCTCATTGGGGGCCTCCTCGATTCGCTTCATAGGTGTTTTTCGATGGTCGTAACCAGTTTTTTCGGGTCAAAGGGCTTGGTCAGATAGGCCGTGGAACCGGCCAGCCGGCCCTTCCATTTGCTGATCATGCTGTCCTTGCTGGTGAGCATGATCACGGGAATATGGCGGAATAGATTGTTCTTTCGGATGATCTCTAAAATCTTATAGCCGTCCATCTTGGGCAGGACGATGTCGAGCAGGATCAGATCGGGAGGGGCTTCGCTGAGGCGGCTTAAAGCCTCCAGGCCGTCTCTGGCCTCGATGATCTCATACCCTTTCTGGCCCAGAGTGATGGAGATGACCTTCCTCGTGGTGGGGCTGTCCTCCACCACAAGGATCTTCTTCTTCTGATCCCGCTCCCCGGGGACGATCATGGCAGGGGGGAACGGTTCCCCGGGCCCGGGACATGCAGGCTCTTCCGATGCCATGTGGTTGAGCAGAATCCGGAGCTGTTTTTCCAGCCCCTTTTTCTCGGGCGCGAGATTGACGGTCTTGTGAAACAGGTTCAGACCCTCCTCCCACCTTCCGAGATTGAGATGTGCAAGGCTCATGTAGTAGTGCGCGTTGAGATTCTTTTCGCTGGCGATCACCTTGGTATAACGCTCCACGGCCTTTTCCAGGATCTCCTTTTTCGGGGTCTTCTTTCCCGCGAACAGGTCACCGGAGATGGAGAGCGCGGACCGGCAGTAGGGGCAGCGGCTCACCTTGAGCCCGGTCGCTGTCCAGCAGAAGGGGCAGCGCCGCACCGAACCATTCTGTAGAGAGGCTTTGACGATCTCCAGCTTCCGGATCTCTTCTAAAATCTCGGGATCTTTGGGAGCGAGATGCTTGGCGTTTTTCAGCGCGGATTCAATGGATTTGGGATTGATGATGATCCGGGAGTACCAGAGCCATGCCCGGGGATTGCGGGGATTTTTCTTCAGAAATGCGGCCAGTTGCTTCTGCGCTCGCTTGAAGTGGTGGCCTTTGATCAGCCATACGGCCTCGTCCATCAGGTCATCCAGGGTGGATCTGCCATCCTTCTTCTCATCCTGCCGGGTGGAAGCCCATAAGAGGATCTGCATCAGGGAGACTCTGATGATCTGTTCCCGGGTCCGCAGCCCCTGCATCTCGATCTCCGGATCATCCCAGCAGAGGATATCGATCGCGGCCTTCTCCCCTTTGAGATTTTCCGTATCCGCGTTGATCAGCTCACCGTTTTTGATGTGGAGATAGCCGACCTGCCGGTTGGAAATCACCCGCAGCGTAACCGTCTTCTGCTCCACCTCCACGGCCTGGAGAAAATTGGCAAGGGTAAAGCCGTGGATAAAGCCTTTGGAGCGGGCCTGGAGGACTTCGGCGATCTTGTTCCGCAGGAGATTGATCTCAAAGGGTTTCTCAATATAATGGTGGACCCCTTTCTGCTTGAGCTGCCGCGCGATCTCGGAAGAGCCGAAGCCGGTCATGACGATGATGGGGATGTCCTGCTGCTGACGGTTCATAAATGAGATCAGCTCATATCCGTCCATCACCGGCATCTTCAAATCGGTCAGCACCAGGTCCGGCGTGGATCGGCGCAGAATCTCCACTGCCTTTTGACCGTTTTCCGCGGTCCTGAGGTGGTAGTCCTTAAGCGCCTCCTTGGCAAGGCGAAGGATCAATTTATCGTCATCTACGACCAGGATTGTTTTCAACGAGAAACCCCCAAGGAAGTATTGGCGTCTACGGGCGGACCTCGGAAGATGCTACCGTTTCTCCTATATAAAAGGTTTAGCCTCCAGAGTCAAGCATCCAAATTCCCCAGGGCCTCAGATCGCGATAAAATTCAATATCCGCGCGGCCGCTTCCGATGCGCCGTCCGAGTCTTTCGGGGGAGTTGCAGGCAGTGATAGAAGGGCATCGATCGCCTCGATCCACTCTCCGTTTTCAAAGATTTTCGGTTCGATGGCCATCCCCGAAAGATGTGATGTGATAAATCGGATGAGCCCTTCGGTCTCGGGAAAACCGTTCCGGGGCACATACCCGAAGGGGATTCCCGCGGCCCGGACCTCCGCGATTGTGCTGTAGCCTGCCTTTCCCACCACCGCATCGGCTGCATGGATCAGATCCGGGTGGTAATACTTCGAGCGGTGGGGCAGCAGCAGAACATTATCCTTCCGGGTCCCGGCTTCGGATGCGGCTCCGTTTCCACCGCCGGGAATGATGAAATAGAGATCCTTCCGGGTACTGAGTTTCTCCAGGAAAGAGAGGCGCGCTCTGATGCCGCCCATGGTGATGAGGAGGATCTTCTGGTCCGGCCTTGCCCCAATGGCCTTTCGAATGGCCCCTTTTTCGGTCCTTCTTTTTCGGCTGATGGGTTGGACAATGGAATGGTTTGGGGGATGGCCCGGGTTTTCCGGGGCATAAGAGCCCCTGCAGTAGGGTTCGGTTCCTATGTGAAGATCGGCCATTCGATAGATCGTTTCCAGATATTCGGCAGGACCGGCAAAGCGAGGCTCCCGAAAACGATAGCCTGAATAGATCTGGTCCCAGGTAAAGTTTTCAACCAGAACCGAGGGAATACCGCACTGCTTTGCCGCCGCGATGCCGAGCGGGGAGATGTCGCAGAGGGCGAGATCAGACCGTTTCTCCTTCAATACCGAACAGACCGGTCTCAATCGATCCTCATCAAATGGGAGAAACCGGTCAAGGGCTTCCAGGGTCTTTTCCAGATCCTCTTCCAGGGGGCTTTTCTGTACCAGTCCGATATCGGTCAGCACCGAATGGTATCCGAATTGGCCCGAGAGGGATTCCCGGAAAAACCATTCCGGAACCGTTGTGAAGATCTCGATTTCGACCCCCGGAGCCTGCTGCCGGATCTGGGCGAGCAGCGCGGATGCCCGGGATGCATGGCCGAAGCCGTGGGGGGTGACGAATGCCGCAATCCGGAAAGAAGAATTCTTTTTCATGGCCAATCCATACCACAGGGGCCGGAGAATGGCAAACGGCAAATTTCACCCAGGGCCAAAGAGGCGGTGTCTGCAAAAGGGATCGCCCTTTTCACTTCTTGATCACGCTCATGTCTCCGTCTCTTTCCAGATAAACCGCTTCGATGCCGCCCGGGTCTGTGGTGCTGGCCTTCAACCGGAGATCCCAGGGAAAAAAGTCTTTTTTTCCACCCCTTTTTTTCTAAGGAATCCTCATTTTATTTTTATTTTTTTTCTTGACTCCCAAACCCGGAATTGATAAATTTGCATACAACGTAGCTCGTCCGGTTGTGGAGGGCTGGTTTCGTTTGTAGGGCATTCCATTTGTCAACGTCAGTTTGAAAGTGGCGCCCCTAAAGCGAAAGATTGCTTAAGAATTTAATTGAGGAAAAAGGAGTGGCCGCATGACGAATGGAGTCGTGAAATGGTTCAGTGACAGCAAGGGTTATGGATTCATCGAGCAGGAAGACGGACCGGATGTATTTGTTCATCACACCGGTATCAACGGATCAGGCTTCAAGACCTTGGAAGAGGGTGATCGAGTGACCTTCGAGATCACCCAGGGTCAGAAGGGCCCCGCGGCTGTCAATGTTACCGTCGTAAAGTGAAGTAACGTATTACAGCATAAGCAAGACCCGATAAGCCCCCCCCTGAAGAGGCATCCTGCCGGCAGTTTTTGCAGGGTGCCTCTTTTTTATTGTCTGGGGTTTGAAACCCCAGGCTAAAACCCCATCTCCGCATTGACCAGAATCACCCGAATCCGCCCCTTGGGAAAGGATTTCTCCGTAATGGCCCAGTGGTTGCAGATCCGATCCGGGCTCTTGCAGTCGTGGCAGTAGCCGGTCTTGACGCAGGGGGTCTTCTTCTCCAGCCGCATGGTATTGACCGGTGCCGCGTAATCCTTGATCCGGCCGATCGCGTCATCCAGGTCTCCGACGATCTTGTTGCGGCCCGCGATGATGATCACGTTTTTGGGGCCGAAGGTGATCCCGGCCACCCGGTTGCCGATCATGTCGAGGTTGACCAGCATGCCATCCTCGGTGATCGCGTTGGTTCCGGTGATGAAAAGATCTGTCAGAAGGCTCTGGCGTCTGCGCTCATAGTTCTCTTCCGGGGAGAGGGACTTGTCGTAGGTATCGAGCACCTCATATTTTTCATCCGATTTGACAGCATCGTAAAGCCCTGATTCCACAAAGGAGAGGGAGCCGCCCCAGGAGACGGTCTTCGGGTTGACCTTCGGCAGAATCTCCTCTGTCGCGATCCGTTTGGCATCCTCTGGGTCTTCCGCGATAAAAACCTCGAAATTGTTCTCCTCCAATGCCTCTTTGATGGTTTCCAGCTTAAGCTTCCAATAGTTTTGGATGGGATTTTCCATGAGTCATCTTCTCCTTTTTTTTAAGGCGTTCTTTTTTCATTCGGTAAACCGGTTTTCAGGTTTCAATCCTTTGGATGCATCTTTGGATCTGTCTTTGCCTCTCTTCTATAACCCTGAGTATGGCAGCCCTGCACCCTTGGAGCAATCTTTTTCTTTTTTCGGCAGAAGATCCGGCTTTTGGAAATGGATTACCGGTTGAAAAGGATCATCCCGGTCAGGATCATAAACATCCCGACCCCATGATAGATCTGCAGCTCTTCCCCCAGAAAGAGGATGGCCAGCAGGGAGGCAAAGACCGGAAGCAGATTGATGAAAAGGCCGGTGCGGTTGGCTCCGATCATCTCGGCTCCCCGGTTCCAGCAGAGGTAGGCCACGATCGAGGGAAAGATCGCGACATAGAGGATGCCGGCAATCACCTGCCCGTTGACCGGAAAGGGCGGGTATGTGATCCGCTCCCAGATATAGAGGGGCACAAGTGCGGCAACGCCGATGCCGAAGGAACAGGTGAGAAAGCTGAAGGGGTGGATCGGGGGCCGTCTGCGTAAAAGCGCGGTGTAGAGTCCATAGAGGATCACCGCGATGATCATCAGCAGATCCCCGACCGCAAATGTGAAACCGAGCAGGGTCTGCAGCTCCCCCCGCAGCACCACGAATCCCGCGCCGAAGATGCATAGAGCGACGCCGAGAACCTGAACTTTGGCCACCTTTTCGTGGAAGAGGAAGAGGGTGATAAGAATGATAAAGGCCGGCATGGTGGTCTGGATCAGTGCCCCGTTGATCGCGGTGATGGTGTGAACCGCTGTATAGAGAAGCGTATTGAAGCAGGAGATCCCGAAGAAGGAGAGGATCAACATGATCTTCCAGCCCTTGACCACCTGGGGCCAGTCCCGCTTTACATAGGGCCATGTCAGGGGGAGCAGGATGAGAAAAGCGATGGCCCACCGCCAGAAAGCGAGGCTTACCGGCGGGATCAGATGCACAACTCCCCGGGCCAGTACGATATTGCCGGCCCAGCAGAGGGGCGCGACCGAGACGATCAGATAGGGGAGGGCGCGGGCAAATAGTCCTGTGGGTTCATCCCCGGTGGTTTTCTTCATATGGCAGCTCCATCCTTTGCTGTAGAATGTCCATCACAGATCATCATTAGCATCAGATGCATAAGAGTTCAAGGCCGCTCTTTGCCCAGTACAGCAATAGCCAGCGGCCCTAACGCACATCCCGCGCCCATCACCGTAAAAGCGATTCCCCAGCCCATGGCCGGGTTTCCATGAAAAAGATCCAATATCATGCCCACGGCAAGAGGCCCTATAAATGCGGCCCCAAATCCGAGGGTGGAATGAACCGCCAGCGTCGCGCCCCGTCCCCCCGGCGGCGACTGGGCCACAGCCCCGGCCGTAAGCGATGCCGAATCCCCCAACACGGCCGCGCCGTAGATCAGCGTCAGAATCACCACAAAGGCATAGGGCAGAGGCGCGGAAAAGCCCACCGCGATGCTCAACAGCGCTGAACTCAGCATGACCGCGGTCAGAATTCTCTTCCGGCCGTACCGCCGGCAGAGTTCATTGCCCCCGATGCTCGCGGGCAGTCCGATCAGATTGATGAGTGCGGCCACCTGTGTCGGACTCGGAAAAAGCGTTGCGGTCTTTTGGAGCTGACCGCTGAAGAAGAGAAAGGCCACAATCCATGAGCGCATGCTGAAAAGCTCCCACATGTGTGCTGCATATCCGAGGATATAGGCCATGACCTGCCGACGGCGCAGCACCGTCAGAATCCCGGCCTGAAAAGGAACCGGCGCTTCGTCATCAGAGATCTTCCCACGCGGGGCAAACAGAACAACCCCAATCGCGCCGCCAGCCGCGAGAATTCCCGCGGCCCCGAATGCCCACCGCCACCCGAAGATCGGCTCGATCTCTCCGGCCATAAGATAGGAAAGGCTCGTTCCCAGGCTGAAGGAGGCCGTGTAAAAGGAGATATACCGGGACTGTTTGGGCCCCTCTGTATGATCGCTCAACAGCTTCAGCCCCGGCATGTAGATCCCGGCCAGACTCATCCCCGCCAG
>JAABSZ010000114.1:0-13141 GCA_011390135.1 Desulfobacteraceae bacterium
AATTATGTGGGGTTATTTTGTCTTTACAGACCACGATGATTTGTGGTAACGGTCTTCAGTAGTAATGTAAACTCAAATCTTTTTTTACCTGAAAAGGAGACGTGCAAATGTACAAGAAAATGGCTCTCGGTTTGACCCTGCTTCTCTTTCTTTTGACGGGCGCTGCAATCGCGGCCGAGGAACCCAAAACCGGCGGCATCCTGGTCTTTGGCCGCGGCGGCGACAGCGCCGGCCTGGACCCTGCCTACGAGACCGACGGCAACTCTTTCATGATCTGCGACAACATCTTTGACCAGCTCGTGCTATATGCGGACGAATCGACCGAGATCGTTCCGGGCCTGGCCACTTCGTGGGATGTATCCGAGGATGGGAAAAAGTACACCTTCCATTTGCGGGAGGGCGTGAAGTTCCATGACGGCACTGAGATGAACGCGGACGCGGTGGTCTTCTCCCTGGGCCGGATGATGAAGGAGAAGAATGTCAAATACCACAAAGCCGACTGGAAGTTCCCCGAAGAGCAGCCTGCGGCCGAGTACTGGTTGAGCATGGAGATGGACGGACTTGTGGAGTCCATCGAGGCGGTGGACAACGAGACGGTGGTCTTCAACCTGAAGCGGGTGGAGGCCCCTTTTATCGCCAACATGGGCATGGACTTTGCCGCGGTCATCAGCCCCACGGCCATGCAGAAGTACGGAAGCGATTTCCGGGCCAACCCGGTGGGAACCGGCCCCTTCAAGTTCGTGGAGTGGATCAAGGATGACAGGATCGTTCTTGCGGCCAACAAGGAGTACTGGGGCGGTGCGCCCTATCTGGAGAAGGTGATCTTCCGTTCCATCCCCGACAACTCGGTCCGCTTTCTGGAGCTGAAGACCGGCAACATCGACATCTGCCAGTTTCCCAACCCGGAAGACATCGAGCTGGCCGAGAATGACCCGACCATGAAGCTGGTCTCCCAGCCGGGGATGAACATCGGCTACCTGAGCTTCAACCATACCAAATCCCTGTGGCAGGACAAGCGTATCCGCAAGGGATTGGCCCATGCGATCAATCGCAAATCGATCGTGGACAACATCTACTACGGCCTGGGAACGGTCGCGAAAAACACCATCCCCCCCAACATGTGGAGCTACAACGACGACATCACACCCTACGCGTATGATCCGGAAAAGGCAAAACAACTGCTGAAGGAGGCCGGATTCTACAAGAAGCTCAAAGAGGCGGGTCAGGAGAAGATCACCCTCTGGAGCATGCCGGTTCCCCGCCCCTATAATCCCAACGGCATGAAGGTGGGCGAGGCCATGCAGGCCGACTTGAAGAACGTGGACATCGACGTGGAGCTGGTCACTTTCGAGTGGGGGACATATCTGAAGAGGCAGCGGAACCAGCCCGAAGAGATGGATCTCTTCCAGCTCGGATGGACCGGCGACAACGGAGATCCGGACAACTTCCTTGCGGTGCTGCTGGACGGCCTTGCTGACCCGAATGTCCGAACACAGTGGAAGAACGAAGAATATCACGACCTCATCATGAAGGGTAAGCAGGCTCTGAACAAAGAGGAGCGCACCCGGATCTACCGGGAGGCTCAGGAGCTGATCCATGAGGAGGTTCCGATGATCAACATCGCGCACTCCCTGGTGGTCTGGCCCATGAAGAACCGGGTCATGAACTTCAAGCTCCATCCCACCGCGAGCGTGCGGATGCATCAGGTCTGGGTAAAGTAGCACAAATCGTAAACGGGCGGCGAATCGGCCTTTAATAAGGGCAGATCGCCGCCCAAACTTTTTTTGTAAAGCCCCCTCCCATGAAAAGATTCATCATCCACCGTCTGCTGTCACTGATCCCCACCCTTTTGGGGATTTCGATTCTGGTCTTTTTCATGATCCACCTGATTCCCGGAGACCCTGCGGAGATGATGCTGGGAGAGCGGGCTTCGGAGCAGTCCTTAAAGGCCGTCCGGGAGCAGTTGGGGCTGGATCAGCCCCTCTATGTCCAGTACGGAAAATTCCTTGGAAGGCTGCTGCAGGGGGATCTGGGGAGGGCCCTGCGCACCAACGAAAATATCACCACCGAGATCCTCGACCGGTTTCCGGCCACGGTGGAACTCTCCCTCATGGCCATCATCATCGCGACGATCATAGGGATGTTTGCGGGGATCGTGTCGGCCACGCGACAATACTCGATCTTCGACTATTTAAGCATGGTCGGGTCTCTGATCGGCGTCTCCATGCCGATCTTCTGGCTCGGCCTGGTGCTGATGATCATCTTCTCGGTCAATCTCGCGTGGCTGCCCCTGTCGGGCCGGCTCAGCTACCACATCCAGATCGAGACCATCACCAACCTCTATCTGGTAGATAGCATACTGACCGGCAACTGGGCCGCCTTCAAAAATGTGCTCTGGCATCTGATCCTGCCGGCCTTCACCCTTTCGACCATTCCCATGGCAACCATATCGAGGATCACCCGCTCGAGCATGCTGGAGGTGCTGCGCCAGGACTACATCCGCACCGCGAAGGCAAAGGGATTGGCCCCCTGGGTCGTCCACTACCGCCATGCACTGAAGAATGCGATGATTCCGATCATCACCGTGGTGGGCTTGCAGTTCGGGATTCTGCTGGGGGGCGCGATTCTGACGGAGACCATCTTCGCGTGGCCCGGGATCGGGTTGTGGATCTTGAACGGGGTCTATGCCCGGGATTTCAATGCGGTGCAGGGGGGGACCATGTTCATTGCGACCGTCTTTGTCAGCATCAATCTTGTGGTGGATATTCTGTATGCGTGGGTGAATCCTCGGATCAAGGTGAGCTGACCATAAAGCTTCAAAAGTAATCTTTTCTCGATGTTGCTCACTTTTTGGACGCAGATATTCGAGGCAGCCAGTGATCCCCAAGCCAAGAGCTGAAGGGGCGATCCAAATGAAAGACATTATGGATGTTATCGCTGTTCTTGATGAGGGAGACAGGCAAAAGCTGTCGGAATTTGCGCATATTCTGATGCGGCAGAAAAAGTATGAAGAACTGAGAAAAGAGGTCGAAGCGAGAAGAACCGAGATCAGAAATGGGGAAATCCTGTCCCATTAAGAAATCTGGTCGGTTCGATATCCGAATGATCCGCTATGATTAGCCAAAAAAGGGCAACCTATGCTTGAAACAACAGATACGAAATTAAAAGCAGACTTTGAATCCGAAATTCAACGTTGCATTGACAACCATAACCCGCTGAAAGTCTATCGAGAAAACGGAGAGAGTTTTGTCGTCATCAGTGAAAGCGACTGGCGTTCGATTGAAGAGACAATTTACCTCAATCAGATTCCCAGTCTGGTTCAAAGCATTCAAGAAGCTGCCAAAGAACCTCTTTCGGAAGGTACCCCATTAGAGGAACTGGATTGGTGAGCTGGTCGGTCATATTGTCCAAACATGCCGTAAAAGATGCAAAGAAGCTCAAAAGCGCGGGTTTGAAAAATCAGGCGGAATATCTGCTGAACATCCTGAAAGAGAATCCATTTGAAAGCTATCCGAGATATGAAAAACTGGTCGGGAATTTCGCAGGATTCTATTCCCGCCGCATCAATATCCAGCACCGCCTGATCTATTCCGTGCATGAGGAGCAGAAGGTGGTACATGTATTAAGGATGTGGTCCCATTATGAATAATACCATCGCCGAAGGCCAGATCCCCCAGGGAGAAATCTCCCACAGCCCATTATACGAGGCCATCCTGCGGCTCCGGAAGAACAAGATCGCGGTGGCCGGTCTGATCATCATTACCATATTTCTGATTATGGCGGTCTTTGCGCCCTGGCTTGCGCCCCATGATCCCCTGGAGCAATCCCTCTATTCCAAGCTAAAGCCCCCATTCTGGGCCGAGGGGGGGGAATGGAGATATCCCCTGGGGACCGATGACTTCGGCAGGGATCTGCTGAGCCGGATCATCTACGGCGCAAGGATCTCCATGATCGTCGGCCTCGTTGCCGTGGCCATCGCGCTCTTCTTCGGAACCATTTCCGGGGCAGTCGCCGGATTCTACGGGGGCTGGATCGACAACGTGATCATGCGGCTCATGGATATCCTGCTGGCCTTTCCGCCGATATTATTGGCCATTGTCATCGTGGCCTTTTTGGGGCCAAGCCTTGAAAACGCGATGGTGGCGATCGGAGTGGTGAACATCCCCCGGTATGCCCGGATCGTTCGGGGATCGGTGATGGAGGAGTACAGCAAGGATTATGTTCAGGGGGCAAGGGCGCTCGGCGCCGGCGACTTCCGGCTCATCTTTGTCCATATCATGCCCAACTGCCTGGCCCCCCTCATCGTCCAGACCACCCTCGGCTTTGCCTCGGCCATTCTGGAGGCCGCGGCCCTCAGCTTTCTGGGCCTCGGGGCACAGCCCCCCACGCCGGAATGGGGCGCGATGCTGGCCAATGGCCGGGCCCTGATCCTGCGGGCATGGTGGGCAGTCACCTTTCCGGGGCTGATGATTCTGTTTGCGGTACTGGGATTCAACCTTCTGGGAGACGGGCTCAGAGACGCCCTTGACCCCCGGCTGCGGGAGTAGAAAGATATCATGACAGAGCAACAACAACCGCTGTTGAACGTCGAAAACCTGAAGACCTATTTCTTCACGGACCGGGGAACAGCCAAAGCCGTGGATGATGTGAGCTTCAAATTGATGCCGGGCCAGACCCTTTCGGTGGTGGGGGAATCGGGCTGCGGAAAGAGCGTGACTGCCCTTTCTGTCATGCGCCTAATCCCGGAGCCGCCGGGACGGATCGTCGAAGGAAAGATCACCTTCAACGGAAAAGACCTTGTCAAGCTTCCGGAAAAGGAGATGCGCAAAATCCGGGGCAACCAGATCTCCATGATCTTCCAGGAGCCCATGACCTCCCTGAACCCGGTCTTCAAAGTCGGGTTTCAGATCGGGGAGGTGCTGCGCCTCCATCAGAGATTGGAAAAGAAGGAGGCCAGAGCCAGAACCATAGACCTGCTGCAGAAGGTGGGCATCCCCTCCCCGGAAAGCCGTGCCGACAACTACCCGCACCAGATGAGCGGCGGAATGCGCCAGCGGGTGATGATAGCAATGGCCCTCGCGTGCGACCCGCAGGTGATCATCGCAGACGAGCCGACCACAGCCCTGGATGTGACCATCCAGGCCCAGATCCTGGAGCTGATGCGGGAGCTGAGCCGCTCCACCGGAACTTCGGTGCTGCTCATCACCCATGATCTGGGGGTGGTGGCCGAGACCGCGGAGCAGGTGGTGGTGATGTATGCCGGCCGGATCGTGGAGGAGGCCGATGTCAAATCCCTGTTCAATTCCCCGCTGCACCCCTACACCCGGGGCCTGATGCGCTCCATCCCCGGGGAGACGGCCCAAACCCGGGCCAGACTCGAAGCCATCCCGGGCGTGGTCCCCAGTCTTCTGGGGCTGCCCATCGGATGCAAGTTCAACGACCGGTGCAGACACGCGTTTGACCGGTGCTTTGAAGAGGAGCCCTGGCTGATTCTGCCCAAAGAGGGCCATCCGGTGCGCTGCTGGCTCTATGAGGAGGGAAAATGACCCCGCTGATTCGCCTTGAGAACGTCAAGAAGTACTATCCGGTCACGGGCGCGGCCATCGGAACCGCATCGGGAACCGTCAAGGCCGTGGACGGGATCGACCTGCAGATCATCCCCGGCGAAACCCTCGGATTGGTCGGAGAGAGCGGCTGCGGCAAATCGACTTTGGGACGCCTCATCCTCCGGCTGGAGCATCCGACCCAAGGGGCGATTCTCTTCAAGGAGAAGGATATCCTCAAGCTTTCGGAACGGGGAATGAAGCCCCTGCGCCGGGAGATGCAGATCATCTTTCAGGACCCCTACTCCTCCCTCAACCCCCGGCAGACCATAGGCCGGATCATCGGCGAAGGGCTCTTGATCCACAAGGTGGGAACCAAAGAGGAGCGGACCGAGCGGGTGCGCCATCTCATGGAGATTGTGGGGCTGAGGCCCGAACTGATCAACCGGTATCCCCACGAGTTCTCCGGGGGACAGCGTCAGCGGATCGGATTTGCAAGAGCCCTTGCCCTGCAGCCGGAGCTGATCATCTGCGACGAGCCGGTCTCCGCACTTGATGTCTCGATCCAGGCCCAGGTGATCAACCTGCTGATGGATCTCCAGGAGGAGTTCGGCCTCACCTACCTCTTTGTCTCCCACGACCTCTCAGTGGTGCGCCACATCAGCGACCGGGTCGCGGTGATGTATCTGGGAAGGCTTGTCGAGCTGGCCGAGAAAATGGCCCTCTATGCCGAACCCAAGCACCCCTATACCCAGGCACTGCTGGAGGCCGCGCCCGTAGCCAGGGCCGAGGGGAAAAAGGAGCGCAAGGGATTGAGCGGAGACCTACCCAGCCCGTTGAATCCGCCCCGGGGCTGCCACTTCCATCCCCGGTGTCCCCATGTGATGGATATCTGCCGAAAGGAGATCCCATCTTTTATGGAAAGGGAGGGCCGGCGGGTCCGCTGTTTTCTCTATGGAGAGGAGATTTCCGAACGGGACGCATCATCGGAATAAGTCTCTCGATAAAATACTTTTATGTATTGTAAGGCAAAAGTATTTGTCAGCGAAGCCTTTAATATCAAAACGAATGAGGAGCCACTGTATGGAGCAGATGATGAGCAAAGACGAAATCGTTCAGGAGATCAGAAGGTTGAGCGTAATCGACCGGCTGAATATCGTGACGGATATCTGGGATGAAATAAAAGAATCACGGGAACTGGAGCCCATTTCGGAGGATGACAGGGCTCTTCTTCTCAACAGGCTTGAAAACTACCGGGCAAATCCGGATTCCGCTACGGACTGGACAGATCTGAAACAAGAGATCCGGAACCGATATGCTCAAAAAAGTTGAATTTGCCGAAGAGGCAACGCATGAATTCCGGGAATCGGTCCGATGGTACGAATCAAGAGCGGAAGGTCTCGGCCTGCGATTCTCGGATGAGCTGGACAGTACTCTTGAGAGAATAAGGCTCAACCCCTCTTTGTACCGCAGGGTAGCCGGAGACATCCGAAGAATCCAAATGAACCGGTTTCCGTATTCGGTATTTTACGCTACAGAGGGTGATACTCTCGTCGTTCTCCGCATATTCAACAATAAAAGAAAACCTTTGCAGTGGTAGAGCTGCGGAACCGTCACGGCAGAATCCCGAACCACTCGCAGATATCATCCCCGAGGCCGCTGTCTCTGAGCATGAAGAAAAAGAGGATCGCAATCCCCACCGCAACGAGGATTATCAGCCCCCCGAGAATTCCCCCTACATTGGCCCCCATAACGATCCCGACCCACATGATGAGAAGCGTCGGCCCGATCCACAAGAGAAAATAGACCAGCACCGGCAGCAGAAACATATAGAAATAGAGCAGCAGGATCACTCCGACAAGAATCAGTATCGCCCACAATGCTGCGCCCATTTTAATATCTCCCGACCTGAAGTTAAACCATCTGTAAAAATTTATAGCATGGTCCGGCCGGCAGATCAACCGGAAACGTCAGTGATGAGGGCAGCGCTCTTCTCTTATACCCCAATCCATTATACCCCAATCCATTTTTCAATTTCCTTTTTCCGGACAATATGATATCAATTTTAGAAAGTTTTGAAATCAACCCACAGCAGAAAGAGAAGATGATGAACCCACACCGAAAATTCATCTTCGGCATTCTGTTGAGTCTATTGGGGCTGCTGGCCAACATCTGCTCTCTCCAGCTCTTCGAAGGCTTCAACTACCTCTTGGGCAGCATTCCGGTCTTCATCGCCCTGCGCACTCTGGGCATCAGATGGGCCTTTGTCTGCGCAGTCGTCGCCTCCTCATGGGTCAATGTCCTCTTCTGGCATCCCACCGCGATGCTCTGGCTCTCCCTGGAGCCGGTCTTTGTGGGGCTGATGATCCGCCATACACGGCTCAGGAACATGGTGATCTGGGATGCGATCTACTGGCCATTTATCGGCAACGTCATCCTCTGGATCTTCTTCCAGTACATCATGGGCGTTCCGCTCATCGGAACTTTCGGCGCGATGCTGATGTTCTGGCTCATCGGCATCAACAACTCTCTGGTAGCCGAGCTGATCCTGGCCTTTCTTCCTGTTGATCGCTGGATGGGATCAACCCATAAGAAGAAGGTCTCCCTGAGCCGCATCCTCTTTTCGATCATGATCACCGTGGTCTGGATTCCGGCCTTTGTCATCATGACGCTGAACGGACAGCGGATCTCCGAGGAGGGAAAACTTCAGATCCGGGCCGGGCTCAAGACCGCCGGGGCCTATGCGGAGATGGCTCTGGAAAACCGAGATCTCTCATGGCTCACGGCCTCCATGTTTCAGGCCCGGTTCGATTGGCTCCAGCAGGCAGACTTTCCCTATCGATTCACCCTGACCGATAGCACGGCACAGGTTCTGCAGACCACCCGAACCGATCTGAAGATCGGCGAGATCTATACCCTCGAAACCGCGGGCATTCTTCTGCCCCTTTCAGAGAACACCTACCGGGTCATCCCCCGGCTTAAACAGAAAGTGCCCCGGTGGCGCCTGGCACAGCTCTCCTACTTTGTTCGAACGGTCCAGATCAGGAACGGATACACCCTTTTCATCGAAATCCCCTTCGGCCCGTTCCAGTCAAAGGTCCTGAAGGAGCAGCTTTACGCGCTGCTCGTTCTCCTCTTTCTGGATCTGATCATCCTCGCCTGGGCCCTCTTCTTCTCGGACGCCCTCACCCGAAACCTATCCTGGTTGAGCGAGATCACCAAAGACCTGCCGGAAAAGGTCTATCGGCAGGAGATCTCCCAATGGCCCGATTCATCCATCCTCCAGATCAGCCTGCTCATCGACAACTTCAAAGAGACAGCCGAAGCCCTTCGGGAGAAGTTCTTCGAGATCAAGGCCGCGAACGAAGGGCTGGAGAACCGGGTTCAGGAGCGAACAGCGGCCCTGGAGAAGGCCAACCAGGAGCTTACCGAGGAGATGGAGCACAGAAAGGCCATTGAAGCCGAAAGAGCCATTCTGGAGGAGAAATTCCGCCATGCCGACAAGATGGAATCTTTGGGAAGGCTTGCCGGGGGCGTGGCCCATGATTTCAACAACCTGCTCACCCCGATTCTGGGCTATGCGGAGATGCTCGAAGATTATTACGAGCCCCAACAGCCCCAACACAAATCTTTGCAGCACATCATCGATGCCTCCCTCAAGGCGGCATCCCTCACCCGGCAGATCCTGGCCTTCAGCCGGAAGCAGGTGCTGGAGTTCAAAACCATCAGCCTCAACAAGACCATCACCGATTTTTCCGGAATGCTCAAACGGATCATCGGTGAGAATATCGAGTACAGACTGGAACTGGAGGCCATCCCGGACACGATCCGAGCGGATGCCTCCCAGGTGCAGCAGATCATCATGAACCTTGCGGTGAACGGAAAAGATGCCATGCCCGAGGGCGGAAGACTCCTGATCCGGACCGAAAACATCATCGTGGATCAGGTCTATGCCTCGGGACTGGAGGAGGTCTCTTTGGGCTCCTATGTGATGCTTGTGGTCAGCGATACTGGTTCGGGGATCGATCCGGAGACCCTCACCCATATCTTCGAGCCCTTCTTCACCACAAAGGAGCTGAACAAGGGAACCGGTCTGGGGCTTGCAACGGTTTACGGCATCGTCAAACAGCACAGCGGCGCGGTGCATGTCTCGAGCGAGATGGGAAAGGGAAGCGTCTTCAAGATCTATTTCCCGGAGGATTCTTCCGAGGAGAGCGCCAAAGAGGAGCAGATTCTGCTGGATGACCAGCATGGAAACGAGACCCTTCTGGTGGTGGAGGACAATGACATGGTGCGGAGAATCATTCTCTCGATCCTGAAGAAGTACGGCTATACGGCCATGAGCGCATCCTCGGCCGAAGAGGGGCTACAGATGCTTCAGCAGCAAAGGGGTCAGGTGGATCTGCTGCTGACGGATGTGGTGCTGCCGAAGTTGAACGGCCTGGAACTTTTCCAAAAGGCAAAAGCCTTTCTCCCCCAACTCCGGGTTCTTTTCATATCGGGCTACACCGCGGATGTGATCAGCGACAAGACCCGGATCGAGGCCGATATGACCATTCTGCAAAAACCCTTTACCACCCGGGATCTGCTGACCCATATCCGCTCGATTCTGGAAAGATGAGACGGATCTCTATTTTTTTGACCAGCGGTGCTGAATCCAAAAGGCCAGCAGAAAGGGAAACTGGATCAGAAATTCAAAGATAAAACCGAAAAGGATCAGAAACAGGGTTAAAACTTTCCTCAAAAATCGCATCTCTTCCTGAAAATGCCTCTGGTTGAAAAAGGTTGTTTAAAATATTGCGCAAATTCCATACCATGCTCCGGCCCCGGAATCAAGAAGAAAGGGTTTCAAGTTGACACTCCTTTCCTGATTGGGTAGGATAGCGCAATGAATTCGTTCATTTCGATGGAACGGCCCCTTTTATACAAACCGTTTCGCAGCATCGACCTGATGCGCCTCTTGAATGATCATACAACCTCAGACAAACCCGAGGCAAAATACTGTGTTGCCGGATATATCATCAAGCCGGTCGATTTTCCGAAATTCGTGGATGCGGTCAATGTCATCAGCCTATACTGGTCCCTCAGCGAAGTTCCGTGAGGAGAGAAAGTTGCATGAGGCTTGACAGAACCGTGAACCTCCCGATATATTTTATTGTGAAATAAAGGGCATATCAAAATTTTATTCAAAACATCAGGAGGCGCTGCGGAAATGGAGACGAACGAACAGGCACAGGAGCAGGAACAGGAGCAGGAAAGGCAGAAGAGATTCAGCGGACATTTTTCCAGATCTACTCCCCCCTCATGATCTCTCTTTTTATCCTGCTGACAGGGGTTTTCTTTCTGCTGGTCGGTTTTGTGGAGAACCCGATTCTTTCGGTAAAGCCCCCGGGGCAGCTCTATCTCTTTGGGATTTCCGGGATCTTTGTCTGTCTGGGAATCTACTATTCAATCCTCTGGAACCGGGGAGGGCTTAGAAGAAAGGGAAAGAGCGTCGAGGAGATCAGGAAAGAGGCTGTGGAGAATTTAAATGACCCGCAACTGCTGCAGAAGATCGCACTGGAAGAGGAGAACGAGGAGATCCAGGAGATCGCAAAGAAGCGGCTGGATGATATGGCCAGGAAATAAAGGGCAGAAAAGGGCCCCATGTATCTGTACCAGTTGAACAACGAGTATTTCGCCCAGATCGGAGACGGTCTCGAAACGCTGGGAACCCGGGAGCTGTCATGGCTGGGCGCGGCCGGGGTCACGCCCGAGTACCGGGGGCTGCGGTTCAAGGCCGACAAGACTGCCCTCTACCGGATCAATTACAAAACCCGCCTGCTGACACGGATATTGGCCCCCCTGATCGACTTCCCCTGCCATGATCCCAGCAGCCTGTACAACAACGCCCGGGCCGTCAACTGGTCCGATTTCCTCTCTGTTACCGAAACCTTTGCGGTCTTTGCCAGTGTGTCCGAGAGCGCGATCAACCATTCCAATTTCGCGGCACTGAAACTCAAAGACGCGATCGTGGACCAGTTCCGGGAGAAGAGCGGCCGGCGACCCAATGTGGACCCCCGGAATCCGGATGTCTGGTTCAACCTCTATCTCCGAAAAAACCGGGCCGTGATCAGCCTGGACACTTCAGGGGGAAGCCTTCACCGGCGGGGCTACCGGCAGAAGAGCGTAGAGGCTCCCCTGCAGGAGACCCTGGCCGGGGCCATTGTCGAGATCAGCGGGTGGGACGGGGAGCAGCCGCTTTATGATCCCATGTGCGGCTCCGGAACACTGTTGTGCGAAGCCCTGATGGTGGCCGGCAAGATCCCTGCCGGATATCTGCGGAAAACCTTCGGCTTCACCCGCCTTCCCGATTTCGACCAGAGGCTCTGGAGGGAGATCCGGGAGAAGGGCCGAAAGGGTATCCGGGAGATCCCCGACGGCCTGATTGCCGGAAGCGATATGGAGAAGGGAGCCGTGGCTGCGGCACGAACCAACCTCAACGGGCTGCCGGGGGGCAAATCGATCCGGATCGAACAGAAGCCTTTTGAAGAGATCGAGGGGCTGCCGGATCACCTGATCCTCTGCAATCCCCCTTACGGCATCCGGCTCTCCCGGGGGGAGGATCTCGGGGCATTCTACAAGAGACTCGGGGATTTTCTGAAGACCAAATGCCGGGGGAGTGCGGCCTACATCTATTTCGGAGAGCGGGAATATATCAAAAAGATAGGGCTGAAGCCCGGATTCAAAATGCCCCTTAAAAACGGGGGGCTGGACGGCCGGCTGGTCAAGTATGAACTCTACTGATGATCAGTTTTTGGGCTCTGTTGGATCGTTTTGATCCGGGAGAGATTTTTTCGGACCAGCTCTAATCCGTTCCGGAGATCCGTGTCAGCAGCAGTGTATTTCCGATGACGCTGAGGCTGCTTAAAAGCATCGCGCAGACCGCAATCAGCGGAGAGAGAAGGCCGCTCATCGCGATGGGGATGCTGATCAGGTTGTAGAAGAAGGTGAAGGTGAGATTTTGGGAGACCTTGCGGTTGACCCGGGCCGCAAGATCGAGAAAATCGATCATCTGGCGCGGATCGCCCCGCATCAGGGTGATGTCTGCGGCCTCCTTTCCCAGGTGGCTGCCGGAATGGACCGCGGCCGCGAGATCGGATTGAACCAGCGCGGGCGCATCATTGATGCCGTCGCCGACCATTGCGGTTCGCAGATTCTTCTTCTGGAGAGCTTCGATAAAGGCCATCTTTTGAACAGGCGGCATGCTGCCGTGCGCCTCCCGGAGATCGAGGCGCCGGGCCACGGCCTTTGTGGTCTCGATCCTGTCTCCGGAGATGAGGGCAATCCGATATCCCCTATCAGAAAGAGCACGGACCGCCTCTGCCGCGCCCTCCCGGATTCCGTCGCCGAAAGAGAAGACCGCGGCTGTCGATCCTTCGGCCTGAAGGGTGACGACGGATCGGATCTCTATGCCCTTTCCCTGCATCTCTCCGGCAATCTCTTCGGAATCCGGCGCGCCGATAAAGACCTTTTTTCCCTTCCAGATGCCTTCGACGCCGGTTTCATGGGGGCAGATCTTTGTTACAAAAGCCGGAGATATCTCTTTCTCCTGCGCC
>JAABSZ010000115.1:0-13053 GCA_011390135.1 Desulfobacteraceae bacterium
CATCCAGGGGGATTTCGGGGCCACCTGCCAGATGGTGGGATATGCCCGGGGCCGGGGGCTGGTTCCGGAGACAACGACTGCTTTAAAGAGATTTCAGCTTGATTTTTTCTGCGCCGGCAGGTATTATTCATCTTTTGGCGCAACCTTGGATATGATCTCTATAAGGAAAAGACCTGCATGTTGATCCAGACGAAAACCGGCGTAGAACTCTGCTACGATACCTTTGGCGACCGCAGCGGAAGACCCCTGATTCTCATCATCGGCCTGGCTACCCAGATGATCTCATGGCCCGAGCCCTTCTGCCGGATGCTGGCCCATGAGGGCCATTTCGTGGTGCGGTTCGACAACCGGGATGTGGGGCTCTCATCAAAGATGGAAAGCCAGGGGCTGCCTGATCTGGAGCGGCTCTGGACCCAGTCGATGATGGGGATGAGCATCCAGTCTCCCTATACTCTTTCGGATATGGCTGAAGATACCATCGGGCTGATGGATGGTCTGGAAATCGACCGGGCACATGTCTGCGGGATGTCCATGGGCGGCATGATCGCACAGATCATGGCTCTGGAATATCCGGAGCGGGTGAAGAGCCTCATCTCCATGCTCTCCACCACCGGAGAGGGGGATCTGCCCCAGTCCACACCCGAGGTCCAGCAGGCCATGATCTCCACCCCGCCCATGAGCCGGGCCGAATTTCAGACCTATATCGGTAAAATCGGCAGGGCCTTTGCCGGGGGATCGGATAAATATGATGAAGAGATGCAGCGGGAAAACGCGGGAGAGTCTTTTGACCGGGGCTTCTACGCCCTCGGATTCGTCCGCCAGATGGCGGCCATCATCGCGGCGCAGGGTCGGCGGGATCGGTTGAAGGGCTTGAAGATCCCGACCCTGGTCATCCACGGGGAGTGCGATCCTGTGGTTCCGCCGGAACATGGAAAAGATACGGCCGATGCCATTCCAGGGGCAGAACTATGTGTGATTCCTGGGCTGGGCCACGGTTCTTTCTTTCCGGAGCTTTGGGAGGAGATGGTCAGCGCCATCTCGAAACATACGGCTCGTGCCGAAAATTGATTTTCCCCCCTGCCGCCATATCCCGGGGATCGTTTTCGGGAATATCGCTGCCGCTCTTTTTAGTATAAATTCCCGAAATTAGAGACGGAAACAGGGTAAAATCCCTGTTTCAGGGAAGGGATGGGATATAGGATCGCTTTAAAAATCCTCGAAATCGAGATCCTCTTTATTGAAGGGGATTACCTGATTCGGCTTGACCGTCTTTTCCGGGAGCGCTTTTTGTTTCGCGGGCTTTCTTTGGGATTCCGGTTTCCGATGCCCTTTATGGCCGATGTCGTATGCCCCATCCTCCCATTCGTGATGCTGCTTTTTCTGGTCCGGCCACTGCTGCTGCCCCTCTCTTTTTCGAGGCAGTCCCCCCTCTCTTCTCTGCTTTCTGTTATCCTGGGAATCGACAGATACGCCGATCAGCAGGGCAAGCTCCAGGATAAAGCGTTTCAGTTGTCCGGCCTGGGAGAACATCTCCTGGGAGGCCGAAGCCGCCTCTTCTGATCCTGCGACATTCTGCTGGGTCGTCTTGTCGATATCCGCGACCGCGATGTTCAACTGGTCCAGCCCCTGGCTCTGCTCCCGGGTCGCGGCCGCGATCTCCTCCACCAGTTCTCCGGCCTTGGCCGATTTATCCGCAACCCGGGTAAAGGCATCGCCGGTCTGATCCACATATTCGACCCCCTCTTCGATCTTCTTTACCGTGTCCTCGATGAGCCCTGCGGTATTCCGGGCCGCCTCGGCCGCGCGCATGGCCAGATTCCTAACCTCGCCCGCAACCACGGCAAAACCCGCGCCCGACTCTCCGGCCCTTGCAGCCTCGATGGCCGCGTTCAGGGCCAGCAGGTTGGTCTGAAACGCGATCTCGTCGATGCTTTTTATGATCTTCTGGGTCTCTCCGCTGGCTTTGGAGACCGCATCCATCGAGCCGGTGAGATCGGATACGATCTTATTGGCCTCCTCCACCACGGTCTGGGTCTCCTTCATCAGATGATTGGCCTCTTCCGCGCGTCCCGAGTTCTGCCGGGTCATGGAGGAGAGTTCCTCCAGAGAGGAGGAGGACTCCTCTAAAGACGCGGCCTGCTCCGAAGCGCTGTCCGCGAGGTTCTGACTGGCCGAGGAGATGGTCTCGGAGAGGAGAATCACCTGCTCATAGCTGTCAGCCAGCTCATTCATGATCTCTTTGAGGATGCGGATGATCCGGAAACGGAAATAGAGCGTCAGGAGCAGCACGATAAGAATACCCATCACCAGGGCCTGAACCACGATTCTGGTCAGGGAATTGTACAGACTTTGATTGAGGAATTCTTTCGTGACAAAGATCCGGAGTTCCCCCAGCTTCATCCCCTCTTCCTCGATGGGAACCCGGTTTGAGAGAAGATTCTTTCCCTCGGGGAGCGTATCCGATGGAAGGACATTCCCTTCTTCATTCTTCGTGAATCCAAAGGTGATCACCCCTCCATTGATCACATAGACGCCTACGATATCATCGGCCTGCATCTCCGCACGCATGATTTTCCGGGTGGCTGCATCGTCGAAATTGAACAGGGCCCGGCTCAGGCTCGCGCTCAACTGAACCGTTGAGATTTCCAGATGCTTCCGGAGAGAGCCGGCCATCCGCGTCTTGTCGTCCCGGTATTCCAGAAATCCGAAAATCGCCATGATCACCGTAACCATTGCAACAGTCATCAGGATTGCATTTCGAAAAAGGCTCTTTCGGGCTTTTCGCCTGTTCACTTCCCTGTTTTTTGCCATTGTAGAAGACCCTTTCCTGCGGCAGTTAGAAGTTTTTTTCTACTATAGTCGAGGCAGTAGATATTTTCAATGGTAAACCGGAACAGAGCCGATAAAGGCTTTTTCATCCGTCAGCCTGGATTTCCGATCAGCAGAAACGGGGCCCAAAAAGCCGGATGGCCATACTCTTTCTCCCGGATCATCTGGGATTGAGCGATACCGAGGGCTTGGGCCTTGGAGGTTCCGGGAATCATGAGGCTGCGGTAGAAGGCGATGACGGCTGCGGCAGTGGCCCCATCATCCACGGACCAGAGGGTGGCCAGCGCACTCTTTGCACCGGCCTTGACCGCAACGCCGGCAAGCCCGAGTGCGGCCTGCTCATCTCCCATCGCGGTCTGACAGGCGCTCAGGGTCAGCAGTTCCAGGGGCGCCTGCCGGTATCTGCCTAAATGGATCAGCCGCTCCAATCGATCCATGGTCAGCTTTCCGTCCGATGTAAGGAGAAAAGTCTCGGCTGCCGAGCCCCCGAACTGTCCGTGGGTGGCCAGATGGATCACGCCGTATTCGTTCTCATTGAAGGTGGTAAGGAGATTGTCGAGGGTATATGCCTCGTTTTGAAAGACTGTTCCGCCGATGATCCCTTTTACCCCCTGAAGCTCTTTGGGAACCGCGGGCAGGGGCGGAAAGCCGAATCGCGCCTCGGACAATCCTGCAATCAGTCCTTTGCGCCATTCCCGGTCAATTGCAGAGAATCCGCCATGGACCGCCTTTACCGGGTCGGTGAGGGTCAATCCCGGGACCGTGGCTATGGTGTATTGCTGCGCGAGGAACCCGTCGCCATCATGGAGCGCAGCAAAGGGGATCAGCCGGAGTACCCCGTCCGGGGCAATGATCAGTGTGCGGATCTCATGAGACCGGAGCCTTGCTGCGACCGGCTCGATAAGCCATTCCTGAAGGCGGCGGGCGTAGAAGAAGTACCGCTTTCCCGATATCACGGACTGGAGCAGCTCCCGGAATCGAAGAACCGCATCCTGCAGATTCTTTTGATCCGGATGCGCCATCTCGAGATAGATCCCGTCTTGAAGGGCCAGCAGAAGGGCCACTCCATCGGAAAAGAGAATGGGATAGAAGAGGGCAACTCCGGCCGGTGGGTTCTCAAGCCTTGTCTGCCGCTCCTCTGTCGCAACAACGCACGGGTCCTGGAAGAAGTTCTCCAGCTCTGCGGTCTTCAACTGCTCCATAGTCGAAATCGCGTCCAGCAGCAGGGGCTGCTGCGCCTGGAAATCCTGCAGCGCCTCGGCCTTTTCGATCAGGAGGCGGGCTTTGCCCAGATAGACGGGCCGGATCTTTTCTGCAAAAGCCCCCGGAACCCCCTGATATGCCCGAAGAAGTTCTCCCCGGATCGGGTGCAGGGTCTTTACCGCATCAGAATAGGCCGTCAGCGCCTTTTCCCGCTCCCCCTCTTCGGCATAGAGCGCACCAAGCTGCCACTGCCAGCGGTAGAGACTCTCGGGAATCTCCTGCTGCTGGGCCTTGAAAATGGCCTTACGGGTCAGAAGAAGAGCATCCCTAATGCGCCCATTTTCCCGATAGAGCCTCCCGAGATGTCCCAGAGCATAGCTGGCCAGCCGGGGGTTTTCAATCTTTTCCGCGATCTGCAGCCCCTTTTCCGGCCCCTTGAGCCGGAGGGCCCCAAGGCTGTCGATCGGCATCTCTTTTTCAAGCTTTTCAGCAAGGAGTGCCGCGGCAATGAGCATCTCCCCTTTTTCATAGGTGTCCGGGATCTGGTTCAGCTCTTCATCGCTTTTCATCAGCTCCCGGACCGAATCTTCAATATCCCCGGCAGACGCGAAGATTTGAGCCCGTTGCAGGTGGAGCCGGGCCAAAAGCCCCCTAATGGTTCCGCCGAGATTCAAAAAACGATTTGAATAGGATTCCTCCCTTTCCCGAGCGGTTTGGGAAAGGGCCTCTCTGATTTTTTCAATCCCCTGGGCAAATGTTTGAAGGGCTTGGGGCCGGTCTCCTTTGAGCAGCGCTATCCGGCCTATATAGTTAAGGAGTATCCCCTCGATTGCAGGTTTTCCCGAGGATCGGGCCGCAGACCTTGCCTTTTCCAGGGCCTTCTCTGCATCGGATCGGTTCCCGGCTCCGGCAGAAAGCTCTGCCAGAAAACCGAAATAGAGCGCCCGGAATCGATCATCCGGACATTCTTCAGCCCCGCGCCTCACCCGGTTCAGAAGATCGAGCCCCCGGCCCGGAAAGCCGGCCTCCCGATAGGCATGGGCCAGCAGTACCGCCCGTTTCAGATCTTTGCAGGTGGAGAGAGAATCCTCTTCAGGCTCCCCAGCCGGGAAAAGATCCTGCTCCAGAGCCTGCGCGGCGCCCTTGAAATCGCCCTTTTCCAGAAATTTTAACGGAACCGACAGATCATCGGCATCATCGAGAGTCCCAGCCATGACTTCCCCGGGCAGCCGGGCCCCGGGGGCCAGGATCGGGATCAGGATCGGAATCAGGAACAGGATCATGATCAGGAACAGAACAGCAGACCAACCGATGCGTCTCATATCAGAAAGCCCCATTTCGATTTTAGAAGTCTTTGAAATCATCATCATCCAAGGGGATGAGTTCTTTGGGTGAGATCTCCTTTGGTGCTGCGCCACTCCTTTTCCTTTGGGGCTGTTCGGCCCGAAGCCGGGCTTTTGGGGCCCGAGCCGGAGCCGGAGCCGATTTTCGGCCGCCATTGATTCTGGCACTCGCCTTTTCTCCCAGAATTGTCATAAGACGTTTCACCACCCCCTTCATATCCTGGGCCTGTGCCCCCAGCTCCTGGGCTGCGGAGGCCGATTCCTGAGCATTGGCCGCATTCTGCTGGGTCACATTGTCCATCTCCGAGACCGACCGGTTGACCTGCTCGATCCCGTCGGCCTGCTCGGTGGAAGCGGCCGAGATCTCCTCCACCAGGGATTCGATCCGCGCGGTTCCCTCAGAAGCTTTTGCAAAGATATCATCGGTCTTTCGGACGATCCGGGCCCCGCCTTCGATCTTCTCCACGGTTCCTTGAATCAGACCTCCGGTGTTTCGGGCCGCTTCGGCTGCCCGCAGGGCCAGATTCCGCACCTCATCGGCCACCACTGCAAAGCCGGCCCCGGCCTCACCGGCCCTGGCCGCCTCGACCGCGGCATTCAATGCCAGCAGATTGGTCTGAAACGCGATTTCATCGATGGTCTTTACGATCTTCTGGGTCTCCCGGCTCGCGTTGGTGATATCGGTCATGGATTGGGTGAGATCTTTCATGGCACTGCTGGCCGCGTCCATATCATTTCTGGAGGCACTGACAATCTCTTTTGCCTTTCGGGCATTGCCCGCGCTGGCCTGGGTCATGGAGGCCATCTCCTCCAGGGTGGAGGATGTCTCCTCGAGGGATGCGGCCTGCTGAGAGGAGCCCTCTGCCAGTTGGCCGCTGGAGGAGGAGACCTGATTGGCCGCCTCTGCGATCTGAAGGCTCATCCCGTCCAGTTCTTTGACCGCGAGTTTGAGTACCTGGAAAACCTTTCGGGTGATCAGCCATGTGGCAAAGCTCAGCAGAAGGATTGCGGAAATCCCCAGAAAGAGCATCCAGTTGCGCATGCTTTTTATGGGCTTGAGAAATTCCGATTCCAGTGACAATGCGATGATCTGCCATTTTTGGGGTGCATACGCCACCATATGACCGACCATCGCCTCTCCGTTCTGCAGAAAATGGAATTCCCCCTGACCGGAAATGCTTTTTTCCATGCCGATGTCTGACAGTGTCCGTTTCAAGATAAGATTTGAATCAGGATGGAAAAAAATTCTGCCCTCTTTGTCGGCCACAATAATGCTTCCTTTCCGCATCTTAAAATTGTCCAGGTATTCCGCGGAAAAGGTGCTTACATCCAACGCTGTTGCCATAATGCCTGCAAAACGGTCATCCGATCGGATCGGGGCTGTCAACAACATGGTCAGACGGCCCGAGGCCGGAGAGAATTGAACCGGGCCGCTGGAGACATCTCCCTGTCTCGCCTTATCCACATTTTCCTGAAGGCCGGGAATATCTCCGATTTCAATGCCCACCGATTTTCCCGAGATCGAATCGATCAAGACCGTCCCGTCAGCATCTGTGATGAAGACATTCTCATAAAAGGCTGAGAGGCTATGGTATCGCTCCAGTCGTGCCTGGGCTTCGTCGATTCTCTTTCCGGAAACGGCTGCCTGAAAAACGCCGTTTTCTGAGAAAAGAATCACGTCCCTCTGCCGATCACTCATCCATATATTCAGTTCATCCAATATCTTATGAACCGCACTCTCGAGGTCGTGCTGCTGCTGATCGAGCAGCTTCTCCTTTGCCACCGAATAGGAGACGGCCGCAAGGGCCCCGATGGAGAAAACCGAGATCACTACCACAGCAGCGATCAATTTGTTCTGAAAACTCATCTGCTTCATTCTTTCCTCTGCTTTTGCGGGCTGTTAAAAGTCTGCCGAACCGTAAAGCGGATCATTGCGCCTCCCGGATTGGATTTTCGAATCCATCTGCAGCGGAAAAGCTGCAAAACCCATATTTATCACCGGAAGCGAAGATGGGCAAGCAGATATTGCCCCAAAGCCATTGACAAAATCCGTTGACAAAAACCGCGGCGACCCCTTACAAGATGAAAAGGAGAAGAAACTACAACGAAAGGGGCGACCATGAAAGAGAATCGATTCGATGAAAGCCGGCGTCTTTTTTTCAAGACGCTGGGCGCATTGGGATTTGCCGCGCTGACCGTTCCCTTGGGACCTGCGGCTGCCATGTCGGAAAAGCAGTATTCACAAGGGATGCAGAAGATCGAAGGGGAAGTTAAAATCAACGGGAGAATCGCCGGCATAGGAGATCCGGTCAAACCGGGTGACGTCATCGCCACCGGAGAGAAGAGCCTTGCCATCTTCGTCTCGGGCGACTCCGCGTACCTTCTACGGGAGAATACCAGGCTGGAGCTGAAAAGGGAAGGAGATGATCAGAACCGGGGCGATCTCCTCCGGCTGCTGAAGGGCGGAGTGCTTGGGGTGATGGGCCGCGGAAGAAAGCGCTTTGAGACGAAAACCGCGGTGGTAGGGGTTCGGGGAACCGGGCTCTATCTCACATCGGAACCCCATCGAACCTATCTCTGCACCTGCTACGGCGAGGTGGAATTGATGGCAAAGGCCGAGCCCAAAGCGCTCGTCCGGCTGAAGACGATCCATCACGAACAGCCCCGGGTGATCTACGACTCCGGCGTCGAACGGCTCATTGAAAAGGGGCCCATGATCGACCATACCGATGCGGAACTGATCCTGCTGGAATCTCTGGTGGGGCGGAAGCCGCCTTTTGTCAAAGAAACAAAAGGCGTAAAGAAATCCGGCCCCCGCGGAAACCGCGGAGGGTATTAGCTGCAGCGGGTATTACGGGGATCAGGAGAAGGCATTCCACTCCTGGGTCTTCATCATCCGCAGCACATGCAGAACCTTATTGGCCTTTGGATGCCCCATCTCGGCCGCGGTTTTGAGGTCATCCAATGCCTGTATTTCATTGTCCAACTTCATGTAGGCGATGCCGCGGTTGTAATAGGCATGTCCGGCTTTGGGATTGTTCTCAATGGCCTGGGTGAAGATTTTTATGGCCTCTTCAAACTCCCCCTGCCGATAGGAGGTGCAACCTTTTCGGATCGATTCTGCAACCTGCGGGTCCGAAATCATCGATTTCTTCCCAAAGATGGTGCGCCGAAGATTGAAGCCGCAATGTCCGCATTCCCGTGCCTCAAAGGCGATCTTCTCCGCGCACTGGGGGCAGATCTTGGCCCGTCGGACCCCGTTGAGCGCCTCCTTCTCCCGCAGTTTTTTGTTGAAGGTGACCCGGTACTTCTCCATGATCCTCTCCAGAAAATGTGCAAAGGCCATCTCATCGAATCGGTAGATCTCGATCTGATGATGGATCTCCTGCTGGACGATCTTCCGGTTCTCCTCGTGATCGGGAAGGATCAGGGAGAAGTCGGCCAGAAGCTCGATGATCTGGCCGTATTTGTCCAGTTGGAGATTCTGGATCGCGGCCGTTGATCCCATCTCATTTTTGATGTTGTCGATCTTGAAGTAATCGACCGCGTTTTTGATCAGCGTCTGTGTTCCGTTCCTGATGGTACGTTCCAGTGTCGCGGTATCATGCTCCCGCTTGATCTTTCGGATCTTCAGATGGTATTTTGTTTTCATTTTTCGAATCAGATTCGTATAGTAATCCTCCATCTCCTTTTTGGTGAGCAGAAAGGAGGTGAGCAGAACCACCATATAGGAGAGAAGAATCGAGACGAAGGAGACGTTCGGATTGAAGATCTGGAAAGAGATATATGCGGAAAGTGCGATGCCGATGAGCCCCAGAATGATTAGATTAGCGTAAATGCGCATCACCAATTTGCCTTGAATCCTTTTGAAATGAATCAGTTGCCGGACATCTCTACATGTTTCTTTCAAGGGTATATTCCAATGGTTTGCCGATGAAATCAATGGGGTAAGAAGCGTAATCCGGGGTAGAAATATCCTACTCAAACCCATAATAACCCCAGAGATGCGCCTTGACATCTTTAAGGGTTCTGGTAACTTGAAAAAGGAGGAAGAGATCGGCAGAAAGCCCTTACCGAAAATGGTGATTTATGATATATATACCACTGGCGGGTTTTGCCCGCAGTAATGATCCGATTGAAAAGGCTGTAGATTTATGATGTATCTGGAAAGACGAAAGAGCAAAGTGGGGCGGAACGATCTCTGTCCCTGCGGCAGCGGCCGCAAATACAAGAAGTGCTGCCTGAAAAAGGGCAGTGTTGCCAATCCTCAGAATATAAAAGAGTATTATTTCAAAAAGCACAAGATCCGGCTCAAGGATCCAAAGGATATAGAAGGGATTCGCGGGTGCGGCAGGCTTGTGATCGAGACTCTGGATCTGGTGGAGGCCGCTTTGAAGCCCGGGATCTCCACCGATGATATCAATATCCTGGTCCATGAGCATACGGTGAAAAACCATGCCATCCCCGCGCCGCTTCACTACCGGGGCTTTCCCAAGAGTTCCTGTGTCTCCGTCAACGAGGTGATCTGCCACGGCATTCCCAATGCAAGGGTTCTCGATGACGGAGATATCGTCAATGTCGATGTCACTTCGGTGCTCGACGGCTATTATGCCGATGCCAACAAGACCTTTTTCGTGGGAAGGCCGGGCCCGGATGCCCTGAAGATCGTCCATGTGGCCTATGAGAGCCTCCGGCTGGGCATGACCATGGTTCGTCCCGGCAACACCATCGGCGATATCGGATGGGCCATCCAGAACTATGCCGAGAGTCTGGGCTGTTCCGTGGTCCGGGAGTTCGTGGGCCACGGCGTCGGCTTTGCCTTTCACGAGTCTCCCCAGGTCCCCCACTACGGGGATCGGAGCGACGGGGTCGTCATGACCCCCGGGATGGTCTTCACCATCGAGCCGATGATCAATCTGGGAAGAAAGGATCTCAAGGTGCTGGGCGACAAGTGGACCGCGGTGACCAAAGACGGCTCTCTGTCGGCACAGTTCGAGCAGACGGTCCTCGTCACCGAGACCGGCTTCGAGAGCATGACGCCCTACGACCTTGCCACGGGCGCGCCTTTGAAAGAACCGCTCATCGGAATCGACCGCTAAACTGAAAAGGAGATTTTTAAATGGGATCATCCGTGGACGAGCAGATTTTAAGATCCGCAAAGGAGATCATCGTCAAGTTCATCGAAACCGGCAGGGTCTCACCGACCGCGTTTCCCGAGACCTTCAAGACCATCTATACAGCCATCGAGGAGACGGTCAAGGGCCCGCCGGCCGGTGAAGTCTCCGAAGAAGATCCTCCGGAGCCGGAAAAAGAGTCGTGAAATCATCGACGGGGCAAGGCTCTGGAAACGCCCCGCCGCGCCATCCCTCCCCGACGCCTAAACCTTTTATCCAAAGAATTTAAGGTCTTCACCCCATTCCATTTTTTTCCTTCTTCTGATATCCATATATTAAGACATTTCTATTTTATAGGGGGTTGGATGCATACGCGGATGGGTCGGCCTCAAAATGTCGAACCAAACATGTCGAACCAAACATTAAGGAGGGAGAATGGAATTTCAAAGGATTGTTCGATGGATCTTCATCGGTCTGCTGTCGGCATTTCTGCTGACAGGGATCACCGGGTGCGACGACGATGATGACGATTGCCCCACCTGTCCAACGCTCTCCGAAGAAGAAACAGATGAACCGGTTGTCACGCCGACACCGGCACCGACTGCGGAGCCGAGCCAGTTGCTGAACCGCTCCCGGGCCCTCTTCGGAACCCTGCCGGAGAAGATGCCGGGCGAAAGCAACGACACGCCGGCCATGATCGCACTGGGGAAGAAGCTCTACTTCGAGCAGGCGATCTCCGTCAACAAGACCCAGTCCTGCAACGACTGCCATCCGATCAACGGCATCGATGCCGGGGCCGACAACCTGCCCACCTCCCCCGGGGCAAAGGGCAAACAGGGTCCGCGGAATTCCCCAACGGTGCTCAATGCCGGATACCAGTTCAACCAGTTCTGGGACGGCCGGGCCGGTGATCTTGCAGAGCAGGCCAAGGGGCCCATCCTGAACCCGATCGAGATGGGGATGCCGGATGAGCAGGATGTGCTCAACCGCCTTAATGAACTCGGATACGAAGCCGAATTTGCGGCCGCGTTTCCCAACCAGAATGACCCGGTGGTCTATGACAATGTCGGAACCGCGATCGCGGCCTTCGAGCGGACTCTGAAGACCCGCAACCGGCTCGACCTCTATCTGGCCGGAAACGAGGCGGCCTTGACAGACGAACAGAAGGCCGGGCTGGAACTCTTCATCGACAAGGGGTGCGTCCAGTGCCACAACGGGCCCCTGCTGGGGGGAATGTTCTATGAAAAAGTGGGGATCTTCGGGGATTATCCCTATATCGAGGAGGACGACCACGGCCGGTATGACGTCACCGGAGACCCTGCGGACATGAACGTCTTCAAAGTTCCCATGCTGCGGGAGGTGGCCCTCACCAGCCCCTATTTCCACAACGGCCAGGTGGCTACCATGGGCGAGGCTGTGGATCTGATGGCCCGACTCCAGTTGAACCTCCAGTCGAAAAATAACAATGCCCTGACCCGGAACGAGATCCACTCGATCCTCCGGTTTCTGGTCACATTGTCCGACATTCAGCGGACAACGGCCCCGCCGCCCCCCGAAGCCGTACAGCAGAACGCCTGGTGGAATCGGCCGAACTTCGACAACATGCCGAACGATCAGGTCCGGTACGGATATGAACTGCTGACCCAAACCTACAATACCATGGGGCCCGGTGCTGAGGATGAATCGATGCGCTACACCGGCAACATGCTAATGTGCAGCAGTTGCCACCAGGAGGCGGGAACAAAGCGGTTCGGCCTAACCTGGCTGGGGGTCTCCCACCGGTATCCCAAATACCGGAACCGGGAGGCGGTCATGTCCTCCATAGAGGATCGGATCAACGGCTGTATGCAGCGCAGCATGAACGGCGAGCCCCTGCCGAAGGACGGCGAAGAGATGAAAGCCATCGTCGCATTCTTCGACTGGATGAGCCAAGGCGTTCCCGAGGATCTCTTTGGCGTGGGGCGGCCCACCCTCTATTATCCGAACCGCCGGGCAAACCTCGGAACCGGGGGCCATGTCTACACCATCTACTGCCAGTCCTGCCACGGCTCGGACGGCATGGGCTACAGCGCTGCCCCAGAGGAGAATGGCGCGCTGACGGTTCCGGCCATCTGGGGAGACGGAGTTTACAACATCGGCGCGGGAATGCACCGGCTGCTCACATCGGCCGAGTTCGCCCGGGTCAACATGCCCTTGGGAACCCGGTGGGACCAGCCCGCGATCACCGACGAGCAGGCCTATGATGTGTCCGGATACTACAACTCCTTTCCCCATCCCTCGATGGAGAACCTGGAAGAGGATTATCCGGATCTGACCACAAAGCCGATCGACTCTCCCTATCCGCCCTATGCGGATGATTTCTCGCAGGAGCAGCATAAATACGGACCCTATCCGCCCATCAAGGCGTATTACGACAATCTGTAATCTCCTGTTGAAAGGATTTGCATGACCAGAAGCCCGGATGCGAAAGTGTCCGGGCTTTTTCTTGTGCGGCGTTGGTTTTCAAGGGAAATCTGCAATCCTATTCCTTGATCATGGTGTCATAAAATGATACCATACCATCC
>JAABSZ010000116.1:0-13003 GCA_011390135.1 Desulfobacteraceae bacterium
GCGATGGGATATCCGGCCTTTTCCAGAAATTGTCCGAAAGCGCTGCCCACTTTTCCATATCCGATAATTGCAACTCTGGGTTTCATGGCTTGTAACAGTGCTCCTCCGAGGGAAAATCCCCGCTCTGCCCCTCTTTGACATATTCTTCCATCGCGGCCAGGGCTGTTTTCCGCAACTGTGCGTACTGTTTTACGAATTTCGGCAGATGGCCGTCATTGATCCCCACAAGATCATGCAGCACCAGAATCTGGCCGTCGCAGTCGGGCCCCGCGCCGATGCCGATAGTCGGGATCTTCAGCGCAGATGTGATCTTTGCCGAGATCTGCGGCGGTATTCCCTCCAGAACCACCGAAAAGGCGCCGGCCTTTTCCACCTCCAGCGCGTCGTTGATGAGCCGTTCCTCATCCCGTTGAACCTTGAAGCCTCCCATCTGATGAACCGACTGGGGCGTCAGCCCGATGTGCGCCTGAACCGGAATGCTCGCCTTGGTGATCGCTTTGATGGTTTCCGAAACGGCCGCGCCGCCTTCGAGCTTTACCGCGGACGCGCCAGTTTCTTTCAGGAAACGGCCCGCATTCGCGATCGCATCCCTTTTTCCGGTCTGATAGGAGAGAAAGGGCATATCCCCCACAACCATTGCATATTGTGCCGCTTTTGACACAATCCGGGTATGATAGATGGCCTGATCCATTGTCACCGGAAGGGTGGTCGATTCGCCCTGGACCATCATTCCCAGGGAATCACCTACCAGAATCATGTGAATGCCGCTCTCATCCACCATTTTGGCAAAGGGATAATCATAGGCCGTCAATGCGACAATCTTCTCTTTTTTCTCTTTCATTGCAAACATTGAGCTTATTGTGATTTTTTTGCGCATAAAACCTCTTTTTTCGATTTTTTTATCTATTCCGTACTTTGTTGCATGAATAACCGATTTTATATTGCAACGGACTGAATCAGGACTGAATTCAAACTAAATATTGATAAACTTCACCTGATTCCGGCCGCTTCGTTTTGCATTGAAAAGGGCCCCGTCGCTTGACTTGATCAGGTGTTCAACAGAGATCGACGAATTGGGATAAATGGTTGCAGCACCAAGGCTGATGGTGACGCGAATATCTGTTAGGGATGCGGAATGGGGAATATTGAGTTCTTCGATGTTTTTTCGCATATCTTCTGCAATATGGACAGCGCCTTCGATATCGGTCTTGGGAAGAACCGCTGCAAATTCTTCGCCCCCGTACCGGGCAACGAAATCGGTCGGTCGTTTCACGGACGCGGCCAGTCTCTTTGCAACCTTTTTCAGACAATCGTCCCCGGCCACGTGATCGTATGTATTGTTGTACTCGCCAAAATAGTCGATGTCGATCATGATCAGGGAAAGAAAGGAATTCTCCCGGATCGCGTTGCGCCATTCGGCCTGGATGACTTGATCGAAACGCCGGCGGTTGGGGATTCCGGTCAATCCATCCAGGGAGGAGAGGTGCTCCAGAAAATCCCGGTGCCGCTTCAGCTCCAGATGGGTCTTCACCCGGGCCTTGACAATGGCCTGGCTGAAAGGTTTGATGATATAATCGACCGCGCCCAGCATCAGCCCTTTGGTCTCATCTTCTTCATCCGCGCGGGCTGTGATGAAAATCACCGGAATATTACGGGTTTTCCGATTCTCTTTCAGGGCAAGGCAGACTTCGTAACCATCCATCTCCGGCATCATGATATCCAGCAGGATCAGATCGAACCCGTCCCTTGCTGAAAAGGCGAGATCCAGTGCGCTCTTTCCGTGGGTGGCAAAACTGATCCGGTAATCCTCCCGGAGGACCTCCCCGAGCATTTTGATATTCTCGGGAACATCATCGACGATCAGTATTCGCTGTTTTCGGCCAAAAGAGTCCATTCTTCTTCCGTTCTGGTGTACCGTAAGATCTATTCTACCGCAAGATCTATATTCAGTTTCAATGCCACTGCTTCAAGGGTTTTCCTGGCCCTTTCAAAATCGAGTCCTCTGATCTGAGCGGCCAATCTATCGATTATGGGTTCGGCTTCTTCTGGACATTTCTGCTGCTGTTCCAAAATTTCAGATATCTGGCAATTCAACCCCAGTGTTTTCAATTTCGGATAAATAACCCGAAAGGCCGCTTCGGCCTCCAGATCATTGTCTGCCAGCATCTGATCCAGCCTGGCAATGGGATCGGACAATTCTTTTTGGGTCAAAATTTCTTCAGAGATATCCCCTGCCGGCGCTTCTTCTTCCCTTTGCTGAACCTTACTTTCCCGGGATTCGATATAGGCAGCCGCGGCCAGTTCCATCTTTTGAAAGGTTTCTTCGAATGCTTCAAGAAGTTCGTCATCCGGTTGTCTCTTTTCCCGAAGCTCGGCTTCGGCCGCGATACATCTCCGGTTCAGCTCGATCGCGGAAAGGTTTCCGGAAATTCCTTTGAGGGCGTGGATCAGTTCTCCGGCTTTTTCGACTTCGCGGCGGGACAAGAGTTTTCGAATCCGGTTTGGGGCATCTTTGAATTTTTCAACAAAAGAGGTCAGCAGTTCTTCAAAGAGGTGCTCATTTCCGTTCAGCCGGCAGAGGGCTTTGGAAAAATCAATATCCAAAGGGGGTTCTGGGAATGCCCCTCCCCTCCCCTCCCCTTCCGGTTCAGGTTCCGGTTCAAATTTTGGTTCTTCAGGGCAGCATCTGCCGACCCAGTGCGCCAATACTTTCATGAGCGCGGCATTGTCGATCGGCTTTGTGACATAGTCGTCCATGCCGGCCCCGATGCACCGCTCCCGGTCTCCCTTCATGGCATGTGCGGTCATCGCGATGATCGGCATCCGCGAAAGCTTTTTTTCCGTCTCGATTCTGCGGATCTCCCGGGTTGCGGTGAGGCCGTCCATCTCCGGCATCTGAACATCCATGAGCACCGCATCGAAATGATCGCCCGAGAAGCGCTTTTCTAATGCCTCTTTCCCGTTTTCCGCGGTCGCGACCTGCGCACCCGAATCGAACAGGATCTCCGATGCCACCTGGAGATTGATGAAATTGTCCTCCACCAGAAGCAGCCGGATTCCCTCCAACAGCCGTTTTCCATTCTCCATTTCAGAAGAAGAGAGACCTGCAATCTCCTCGGGACCGGGCCGGCCAAAGATCTCCATCAGATTGTCGAGAAGCAGAGACTGCTTGATCGGCTTGATGAGAAAACCATTGACCCCGGCAGCCCTGGCCTGAGTCATCACCTGCTCCCGGCCGAATGCGGTCATGATGATGACCGGAATATCGCCCAGAAGCGGGTCGCTTCGAATATGTTTCAAAGCCGAGATCCCGTCCATCTCCGGCATCATCCAGTCCATGATAACCAGATCATAATCCCGGTTTCCACAGGCGCTTCGCATCATCTCCACGGCATGAAAGCCCGATTCGGAAACATCGGTCATAAAGCCGAAACCGGTGAGGATCTCGGCGATGATCTCCCTGGAGGCTGCGTTGTCATCCACCACAAGAACCCGCTTCCCCTTGAGCGGCTCCGGCAGGCTATGCTTGATTTTGATTGATTCCTGATGAATGCCGAAGCGCCCCGTGAAGAAGAAGCTGCTCCCTTTGCCGATTTCGCTGCGCGCGGTGATCTCTCCGTCCATCATCTCTACGAGCCGCTTGCAGATGGCAAGCCCCAGCCCGGTTCCGCCGTATCGCCGGGTGGTGGAGCCGTCGGCCTGGGTAAAGGGATCGAAGAGGTGCGGAAGGGTATCTTCCGCGATGCCGATGCCTGAATCTTTTACGATGAACCTGAGACGGAGATTTCCCTTATCCCGGGTCAACAGCTCCACACGGATCATCACCTCCCCGGTCTCGGTGAACTTGATGCTGTTTGCCGTGAGATTGGTCAGGACCTGGGAGAGGCGCAGGGGATCGCCGATCAGCGCTGTCGGCACATTCCCGGCAACGGAGATCACCAGCTCGATCCCTTTTTCCGCGGCCCTTCCGGAGAGCATGTCCGAGATGTTGTCCAGCACCTCAAAAAGATCGAACTTCACCTGCTCGAAGTTCATCCGGCCCGCCTCGATCTTGGAGAAATCGAGGATGTCGTTGATGATCCCCAGCAGAGAATGCGCGGAGACATTGATCTTGCTCAGGTAATCCTTCAGCTTTGGGGTCAGTTGCCCTTTCTGGGCCAGATCGCTCAGGCCGATGATCGCGTTCAGGGGCGTGCGGATCTCATGGCTCATATTGGCCAGAAAATCGCTTTTGGCCTGGGTGGCGGCCTCGGCCGTATCCTTTCCGATCTTAAGATCCTCGGCTCTCCGCTTCTGGGTGATATCCTCGAGAATCCCTTCGTAATACCGGACATTTCCCTGCTGGTCCCGCACTGCATGGGCGCTCAGGGAGATGTGGATAATGCTCTTATCCTTCCGAAAGAAGGGCGTCTCGAAGTTGCGGACCATCATGTCCTGCTGCTTCATCAGCTTCTGAAACTCATCCCGCCTCTCCGGCTCTACATAGAGCTGATCCCGGATGCTGGTGACGGTCTCGATCAATTCAGCTTCGGAGTCATACCCCAGAATCTTTACAAATGCCGGATTGACCGTCAGCAGCAGCCCCTGGGGGGTGGACTGAAAGATCCCCTCGGTCGCGTTTTCAAAGATGCTGCGATACTTCTCCTCCGATGCCCGGAGCGCGGCTTCGGCCCTTTTCCGGTCTGTGATGTCTCTGGAGTTTTCCACCACCATCCTGGGACGGCCATCCTTGTGCCATGCGGTGACGCTGGTGGTACACCAGTAGATGAGGCGCTCCCCGTCAACGGAGATGGCATCGGTCTCATGTTCGTGGATCCGGCCGTCAGCAAATGTCTTTTGGGCCACACAACTGTGGCAGGGATTTGTGAGCCTTCGGTATGCGCGGTAGCAGGTCTTTCCGATGATCCCCTTTCCAAAGACCCTTTTTGCAATATCGTTTGCCCATACAATGGTATAGTTTTCATCGATCATGCTCATCCGGTCCGTGATGGAGTTCATGATGCCTTCGAGCTGCTGCTCGCTCTCCCGCAGGGCCTGGTCCGCGGTCCGGCGCTCGCTGATCTCGATCTCCAGCTCCTCATTGATCCGGGCCAGATCCCGGGTCCGTTCCAGAACCCGCTGCTCCAGCTCCTCATGGGTCCGGAGAAGGGCCTCTTCAGCCTCTTTTCGCACCGTAATGTCCATTGCGATGCAGAGAAAGCCGTTCACCTCGTTGCTGTTCGGATCTTTCAGGGCATTGATGGTCATCTCCACCGGAAAGGGGGTTCCGTCTTTGCGGATATAGTTCCACTCCCCCTGCTCGGATCGGCCCTGGATCGCATAGGCCATCAGAAGATCCCCGGCCTCGACATTCCTGTTGCACTGCTCGCTCAATTCCCGGCTGCGCAAGGTTAATTCCTTTGGATCATGGAAAAATTCCGGCTTCTTCTTTCCTATCACCTCTTTTGCGGAATAGCCCAGCAGGTTCTCCGCGCCCGCATTCATCACAGTGATGATCCCCTGGATATCGGTTGCAATGATGGAGATCTGAGAGGCTGAATCGAGTACCGCCTTCCGCATTGCGTTGGCGGTCTGGAACCGGTAGAGTATCCGCTCGGTCTCCTCGAACTGCTTTACCACCAGTTCTGCCGTGATCTCGGCCGCCTCCCGCGCGACGCGGATCTCCTCTCTGAGCCGCTGGTTCTCCGCGATCAGATCCCTGTGGGAATCGGAAAGAGGGTGGCTTTTCAAGATCGGTTCCGGCTGAAGAAAGAGTCTCGTCATCTTTTTTTATGTTTCAATGGCATGAACCGTACAGACCAGACAGGGGTCAAAGGATCGGATCACCAGCCCCGCTTCAAAAGGGTCATCCGGGTTTTCGATGGTCGTATTCACAAGGGATGCCTCAATAGGCCCCCGAACCTCCTTCTGATCCCGCGGAGAGGCGTTCCATGCGGTGGGGGTGATGATCTGGTAGGTCTGGATCTTTTTGTCCCGGATCTTGACCCAGTGACCCAGCGCGCCCCTTGGCGCCTCTACCAGCCCGAATCCCTCTCCTTCATTTACCGGGTCATAATTTTGAAAGGATTCCCCATTCCCGTCGGCAAGCTCCTGAAGCCAGCCTTCCAGGGCCGGAAGGAGAATCGCGGTTCTGGCCAATCTCGCCAGCACCCGGGTGAAAACCGTTGAGCCGATCGTCTTTGCGAGATCGACCATGAGCGGATCACCGGCCACAGCCAGTTGGGCCAAGGGGCCGCACTCCGCGGGATGTCCGTCATATCGGGGGGCCTTGGCCCAGGAATACCGGTCGCTTTCGCTGCCGGTGGCGTAGGGGCGGGTCTTGCCGGAAAAGGGGTGCTGGGTAATGGGGCCGCTGTTTTCAAACCAGCAGTGGCTCAGATCCTCGACGATCTTCTCCTGATCCAAAGAGGCTGTTATGCCATCGGCAAGGAAACCGGCCCCGAGGAATTGATCTTTGTTTCCAAAGGATTTGACACCCGTTTCCCGGGGCATGTCAAATCCGCCGAAGCTGATGAATCGGCCATCCCCCCTCCCCTGCTCCTCCAGTTTTGCCGCTTCTGAAAACCGCAGAAAAAAGCCGACCGCGCTATTCTGATGCTCCGGACGTTCCTCAAGCCAATCATCGAGATCCTTTCGGCTCTGGATTTCCCGCCAGCGCTCGATGGCGCAGCCCAATACCTGCCGCTCATACCAGCGCCGGTAGTGCCGGACCATAAAGCGGCACTGGGAGATATCATTGGGGCTTGGAACCGTCACCACGCCGCCGGGAACCATGAAGGAGGAATGGGGCCACTGGCCCCCCAGCAGCGCGATGATCTCGAGAATCCGCCGGCTCTCCCGGACCGTCTGGACCGCATCGGCTCCTTTCATGGGCGTATATCGCCGCTGTGCCTCCTCATACAGGGGATGTTTGCGGAAATGGGGGTGGGTGAAATCGGCCATGAAAAGAAGAAATGAGTGGCGGGTGTCGTTCTGGATCATCTCGGCCATCCCGGTGATATTTCTGATCCGCAGCCCATTGTCCGGGACCTCGGCGCCGAAGATGGAATCCAAAGCCTTTGCAGCCGCGGACAGGTGGGAAGTGCTGCAGATGCCGCAGATTCTGGGGGTGATCACCAGCCCGTCCAGGGGGCCTCTGCCTTTTAAGATGTTTTCGAATCCCCGGTACATGATGCCGGAGCAGCGCGCGTCCGTCACCCGCCCCTCTTCGATATCCAGACGAACCTTGAGATCCCCTTCCACCCGATTGAATGGAACCACACAAACCGTTTTGGCTGACATAAATAATTGATCCTATATACCGGTTTTTCGTTTTTTCAGCCGCTTGGGCGCGGCGGCCGCTGCCATCCCCTTGTAGGCCAGATAGTGGGCCCGGCTCACGCCGTCGGGCAGATCGATGGGAATCCCCTCGATGTTCCGGGTCTCGAAAAAGGGGTACTGCTGGGGAAAATCAGGACGGGTGCAGCCGAAGCAGGGAACCCCCACCCGGGTCTTTGAGGAGCGGCCGTTCCAGAGGATCTTGTTACAGGGCCCGTTGACCAGGGGGCCGTGACACCCGAGATAGAAGAACATGCACCCCTTCTCGCCAAACTGTTTCTCCTCCACCCGATACTCGTGATACTCATTCCGGGTGCAGCCCTGATGCACCATCATGCCGTACCACTCCAGAGGCATTCCAAAGGCGTTCAGCTCGATCTCCGCTCCGGAAAGGAGCATGGAGAGGGTTCCGATGACCACATCGCAGTGGCAGGGGCAGCCCGGAAGATTGATCACCGGGAGTCCCTTTTTCGAAGAGAAGGATTCCCCGAGAAATCCGCCCTGCTTCCATTTGTGGAAATGCAGACCCGTGGCCTCGATCTCTCCGTCCGCGCCGATCCCGCCGTAACTCGCGCAGGTTCCCACCGCCAGAATGTAGTCGGCCTGATGGGCCAGTGCCGCCACCAGATCCTTTTTGGGACGGCCGTCAGCCTCGTCGAACATCCCGGTTCCCGCAGGACCCCGGATCACCGAACCCTCGATGCAGAGGATATTCAACGGCTTTTTTCCGGTGATCAGGGCACTGTTAAGATCCCGAAGCTCTGTAAGTCCCATTACAGAGATGGACGGATGCCACAACAGTTCTATATCGAGAAGGTCGATACATTCGGCCAGATCGGGCGATCTCGCATTGAAAAGAGACCATGTATCGCCGCCGCATCCGCCGCATTGGAGCCAGTATAATGTATGTTTCATGGATTCCTCTAAATGACGTTTCAAAAACTGACGTGGAATTATACAACAGAAAAATCCAAAGAACAATAACGAATCCCTTTCTTTTTCCGCTATCGGTTTTTGACTTTTTAAAGTATTTGGGGTAATAACCGATAAGAGATTTATCTGTGGGGAGAGGAAAGCAGAAAATGGGTTCTTTTGTCTATTCGAAGAGGACCATACCCGCTTCTTGATTTAAGGGGAGACGAGCAGATGGAGTGGCGAAAGTGGATAGTTGTGGCGCTGATTCTTTCCGTAATCTTTGCTGGGGCAGTCATCGCCCTGGAGATGTTTTTTGCCGCGGGAATTTCGGCTTCTGCCGGCGGACTCGGGCCGCTTCTGGGCGGGGGCATCGGGGCCCTCTGGCTGCTGTCTGGCATTTTCTTCTTTATCCGGCGGCCCAAAGAGAACAAGGGGCCTGCGGTTGATGAACTTTCCGCGGTCTTTCTGGATCAGAACCGTCCGGCCTCGGAGCGGACCGATGCGATCGATACCCTGGCCCAGTACGGCTCTTTTGCCGAGGAGGGGGTTCCTTTTCTGATCCAGGCCCTTGCTGACCCGGACCGGGAGGTGCGGGAGGCCTCGGCAAAGGCTTTAAACGAGATCGACCCGGAGTGGATGGAGAGCGAGGCCGCTCACAAGGCGGTGCAGCGGCTGATTACGGCCCTGAGCAGCCGGGATCGGGAATCTCGGATCGCGTCCGCGGACGCGCTGGGCAGATTCGGCCCTTCGGTGGCCGATGATGTGGTTCCTCAGTTGATCGGCCATATTCGGGATACCGATGGTGAGGTCCGTGCGGCCGTGGTTCGCTCTTTGGGCCGGATGGGGCCCGCCGCAGACCGGGCCGCGCCCAAGCTGGTAGAGATGATCACCGATGCCAACAAGAATGTGCGGCAGGCCGTGGGGCAGACCCTGATCGGCATGGGCCAGGGCACGATCCCGCCGCTGGTCAAGAAACTCTCTTCCGAGAATGAGAATCAGCGGGCTATTGCGGTGAAGATCCTGCAACGGATCGACAAGAACTGGGCCCAGCACGAGAGCGCAAAGGAGGTGGTGGACCACTTTCTGAAACAGGCAAAAGATGGTTTTGGTGATGCACGGGTTTCAGCCATTAAGGCTCTTGGGGTACTCGGTTCCAATGCCCGGGCTGCAATCCCCGATCTGGTGGCCGGACTCATCGACGGCGACAGTCAGGTGCGGAGTGCTGCCTTGAAGACCATCAAGACCGTCGATCCCCAGTGGATCAAAGGCAAAGCGACCCTGGCCGCGGTTCCGGAACTGGTAAAGGCGCAGGTGGACAGCGACCGGATGGTTCAGAAGACCGCTGCAAAGGTGCTGGAACGGGTCGATCCGAACTGGCCGGCCCGGGAGGATACGATCGCGCAGGTTCCGCTTTTCACCAAGGCGCTCTCAAACAGTCTCGAGACGGTGCGCCAATCCGCGGCACAGGTGCTGGAGAAGATCGGGCCTCCGGCCAAAAGTGCGGTTCCCGCGCTGATTGAACGGCTGGCCGATGCGGTGAAACCTGTCCGGGAGGGGGCTGCACGCGCGCTCGATGCCATCGAGCCGGAATGGCAGAAGCAGGAAGCTGTGGGGCAGAAGGTGGAGGCGCTGGTGGAAAATCTCGATTCATCGGACTGGCGGGTCAGGCTCGGCGCGGCCGGGGCTCTCGGGGAGCTGGGCCGTGCGGCCCCTGGCCTTTCCATTCCCGCGCTGGTGGTTCATATGGCCGACGGTGACCGGAACGTCCGGGCCGCGATCCGGGAGTCATTGAAGAAGATCGATCCAAAGTGGTTTGTAAGCAAGGCAGCGCGGGGCAGTCTGCCCAAGCTGATGGAATCTCTGGGGCACAGCCAGTGGGGGATTCGCGCGGCCGCGGTGGAATCACTGGCCTTTTTCGGCCCGTCCGGGGCAAAGATCACCGTTCCCCGGCTCGTCAAGATGATGAACACCGACAGCGTCACCGATGTCCGCAACACCGCAAAACGGATTCTGCAGAAGGTCGATCCCGAGGGGAAGTATCAGTCTGCAGGATAGACCGATTTCCGGAATCAAAAATCCCACTGAAAAGGGACAAAAAATGGACAGAGTAGCGGTTAAAACCCCAAATGGACAGAGTGGCGGTTAAAACCCCAAGACCTTTGCCGGGATCTACATTTCCAAAATCACCGTAAAGCCCTGTTATGAGCGGGTCTACCGGTTCCGGATGAAAGAGAGGGTGAGATTTGCCCCGAATGCGATCAGCAGCAGCACCAGCCCCAGCGCGATCCCCATGTCGAACATCCCCTTGTTGGTCTCCAGCGCGATGGCCGTTGTGATGGTCCGGGTGTGCCACTTGATGTTTCCCCCCACCATCATGGAGATCCCCACCTCGGTCATGACCCGGCCGTATGCGGCCACCGCAGCCGTCAGCACCCCGTAGCGCACCTCCCAGAGGGTCGAAAAGAGCAACTGCCGGCGGTTTGCCCCCAGTGAGATGAGGGTAGTCCGGAGAGGCGCGTCCATGCTCTCCACGGCCGATGCGGTCAGTGCCGTGACCACTGGAATCGCGAGGATGGCCTGACCGATCGCGATCCCCCGGAGGGTGAAGAGGAGATCGAGATCCCCGAGAGGGCCCCGGCGGGAGAGAAAGGCATAGACCAGCAGCCCGATGAAGACCGTGGGAAGAGAGAGCAGCGTATCCACAATGATCCGGACATTCCGCTTTCCCCGGAAATCGAAATAGCCCAGGGCAAAGCCCGCGGGGATGCCGACTGCGAGGCTGACGGACATGGAATAGGCCGTGGCGATCAGCGTTGCGGTGATCGCGGAATAGGTCTCGGGATCTCCGGAGAGGAGAAGGCTGATGGCCCGGAGAAATCCTTGAAGCAGAAAATCCATAACCGGTTTCCGGCCCTACTCTCCGGGAAAGACCATATCTCCGCTCATGCCGATATCATATCCTTGAACCGATGCCGCAATCTCAATGAACTCCGGATCATGCAGCAGTCCCAGAAAGGACTGCACCCCCTGATCGAAAAACCGCTCCTTTTTGATGAGCAGGTCATACCGCTCTTTGCGCATGGGAATGAAATCGAGTCCTAAAACGGCCGCGGCCGATAGGATGCCGGGACCCGCATCGGCCCGGCCCGAGAGGATCTCGATGGCCACATCGAGATGGCGGTTGACCTCTTTATTGTAACCCGATATGGCCGATCCCTTCAATCCGTGCTTCTCCAGCTCCCGATCCAGCAGCAGCCGGGTTCCGGTTCCCAGAGGCCGGTTGATGATCCGGATGCCCTCCCCTTTTAGATCAGAGATTCCCTCGATCTTTTTGGGATTTCCTTTGGCAAGGATCAGCCCCTGCTCCCGCCGGCAGAAGTTGACCACCGCGGGCATCCGGTCCAGCTCTTTTCCCGCGAAATCGAAATTGTACTCCTGTTCGTTATCCTGGAGCAGATGGCTGGCTGCTATGTGGCAGAGGTCCTGGCGCAGGGCCACAAGACCGCCCATGCTGCCGACGTTTCCGAAGACCGCGAGATGGCCCGAATACCGACGGTTGTAGAGGGCGAGAACCTTGTCCAGCAGAAGATCGTTGCTGCCGGCAAGGATCAGCAGACCGTGATAGGGCGGCAGGGTTCCGGCCGGCTCCGGATAGTTGATGGTGTTGGTTTCGATCCACTGCTCCACCAGATGACGGGGAAAGAGCCACTTTCCGGTTATCTTTGTGGCCGGCAGCCCCTTGTCCGAGATGAGGCTGTAGACCATTTTTTCGTTGATGTCCAGAAGGCCGGCCACCTCCCTTGTGGAGAGAAGCCGCTTTGTGGTATCGATTTCCGATCTGTTTTTTGCTTTTGCCATCCTCTCTCCTCCAAAGGTTGTTCCGTGTATTTAGCCCTATCTTTTTTGGCGGTTTTTGTCAACGCTATAATGGCCACAGAACAACAGGGCAGAGATGGACCAGAAATTACGCTCAGGGGTGAGAAGGGAGGAGGTAGCTGCCGATCCGGCCCCGGGTGGGGATGAAGACCTGTCCCTCCCGGGGAAAGATCCGGATCTGATGAACCGGCAGGTTCTTTCCGATGGGGATCTGCTGCATGGCATGGGTCTCTTTGTCCATGAAAAGGAGGGAAACTGTTCTGGTATACCCGCCGGATTCGGATGCAGGGGACTTTTGGACCCCGAGAACGATGCCGGTCTCGTCCTCATGGATCACCGAGACATTGGCCAGGGGATCGCCGATATCATAGATGGCTCCTGTCTCTCCGCTTCTCTGGTTTAGAAAATGGAGCATGCCGTTTCCGGAAATCAGCACCAGGAGTTCTTGGGTCAGACAGCCCAAGCTGGCCTCGGCCGGATACTTGAAGAGAAGTGACCCGTCCGTTGCCCGCCTTGCGGCCGATGCGGTGTAGATCACGCCGGATTCGGAGGTCGGATCTCCGATATGTCCGTTGATGTAGCCATCCTCCGGGGAGAAGGTGTACAGGATCTTCCTCTCCGGCAGAAGGATTAGAGACGGAAGGTTTTCCGCGTCATACATGATCTGATACCCATTTCCCAGGGGATAGGTGAAGGTTTCCTCCTCTCCCTTCCGCTCCCAGAGAAGATCCCCTGTTCTGCGGTTCAGGCAGAGATGATATTGAAGGGAATCGTATTCCGCACCCTCTTCAGCCTCTATGGGAACCCGTTCCACCAGCACCACATCTCCGTTGGGAATCAGATTTTCGGTGTACATTTTATTGACATCCGGTGCAAAGGAATATGTCCACAGCAA
>JAABSZ010000117.1:0-12824 GCA_011390135.1 Desulfobacteraceae bacterium
GCGAATCACGCCCCACAGCGATCAATTGCTTCAATGGAGCCGGAGCCAAAAGCCCCGGAAAAACAGCCCGCCGCAAGGCGGAAAGGAGAGTGGATCATGGGGCTTCAATGGAGCCGGAGCCAAAAGCCCCGGAAAAACTGGATCTACAGGAAAAAGGACAGGCGACGGACGGATGCTTCAATGGAGCCGGAGCCAAAAGCCCCGGAAAAACCCTGATACAGCAATATGGAATTTAAAATCAAAAACTTAACCAAAAATCTCAAAGCCTCAATTTTGCCCCTGATAAAGGTGATTTCTCAGGAACACAAGCCCTTTTCTGTATGTCAAAGAGCAGTTTACTTCTTGATTCCGCTACAAAATACCTCAAAACCCCCTCCGATGGCAATAATTTTCCACAAAAAAGTTCAACACCCGACATTTTTTTCTTGAAATCCTCCCATAAAAGCGATATAGACACATACCAGTTCAGGCCCTTTATTGTCAACAGCCATCGGAGAACATATGCCAGTTGATTTTGTTGCCTTCTTCAAAGCCGCTCTCGATGCCGATCTATCCCCCTATCCGTATCAGACCCGGCTGGCAGAAAATCAATGGCCCGAGATCATGAAAATCCCCACCGGGCTGGGAAAAACAGCTTCCATCATCATCGGCTGGCTTTATAAACACGCCCGTCAACTTCCCGGCAATCCCCGCAGGCTGATCTACTGCCTCCCCATGCGCGTCCTCGTGGAGCAGACCGCAGCCAATGCCGAAAAATGGATTCAAAACCTTTTGAAAAGCCGCCTTCTTCCGGAAACGGACATCCCCTCGGTTCATCTGATGATGGGCGGTGACATTCAAAACGTCTGGGAGCAGAATCCCGAAAGCGCTGCCATCATCATCGGCACACAGGATCAGCTCCTCTCCCGGGCACTCAACCGGGGCTATGCCATGAGCCGCTTCAAATGGCCCGTTCAATTCGGCCTGCTCAACAACGATGCCCTCTGGGTGATGGACGAAATCCAGTTGATGGGGGAGGGATTGGCCACCACTGCCCAGCTCCAGGCATTCCGGGAATCCCTTGGCACAGCCCTCCCGGTCCATTCCCTCTGGATGAGCGCAACCCTGCGGCCCCAGTGGCTTGCAACGGTCGATTTCGCCCATCGTGCAGAAGACCTCGAGGAACAAGCCCTTTCCGAAAAAGATCTGAGCCACCCGTATGCCCACAGACTGATGGAGGCCAAAAAGCCTCTGCAGAAGGCCGATTTCCCCGCGGACAACCCGAATAAAATCGCGGCCGCCCTGATCAAAGGCCATCGGAAGAAGAGCCGAACCCTTGTCGTGGTCAATACCGTTGCCCGGGCCCAGGAGATCTACCGGGCATTACAGACGAAGAAGCCCAAAGCCGAGATCGTTCTGCTTCATTCCAGATTCCGGCCCGGGGATCGGATGGCGGCACTGAAACGGCTCCAGGCACAACCCGGGGAGAGCGGAACCATCTGCATCGCCACACAGGTGGTGGAGGCCGGAGTGGACATCTCCGCGGCCTTGCTGGTCACGGACATCGCGCCTTGGGCATCTCTCATCCAGCGGTTCGGCAGATGCAACCGGTACGGGGAATTTTCAGATGCAAAGATTCTCTGGATGGATCTGGACCTGAGCAAACCCAAATCCCTGCCGCCCTACACAGAGCCGGAGCTTCGCCACGCCGCGGCAATCCTCGAAGACCTGATGGATGCGGGACTCTCACATCTCCCGGATGCAAATACCCCCCTTTCGATCGATAACATCCTCCGTAGAAAGGATCTGATCGACCTTTTCGATACCACCCCCGATCTTTCGGGGATGGACATCGATATCTCCCGCTTTATCCGGGCCACCCGGAACGTCGATGTGCAGGTCTTCTGGCGGGATTTCAAGGATCAGCCCGAGGAGAATGCGCCCGGGCCCGGAAGGGCCGAACTCTGCCCGGTCTCCATCGGCTCCCTGAAGAAGCGCAAAGGACTTACCGCATGGCGGTGGGATCATCTGGAAAAGGCATGGCAACGGATCAACCTCTACGGCATCGCACCGGGGATGGTCATGATGCTGAAAAGATCGGACGGCGGATATGACGGGGCACTCGGCTGGACCGGCAAAAGGTCCGATGTGCCGGAAACAGCCGAAACCGCAGGAGAGCCCCCGGAGGCCGACGGCGATGACCGGTATGCGGCCTCGGGGTGGCAGAGCCTTGCCGAACATACGGATAAGGTATGCGATGCCCTCTCCCGGATGCTGGAAAGCATCGAACTCGATTTAAAATGGAAGAAAGACCTGCTGCTGGCCGGCCGGTGGCATGATGGAGGAAAGGCCCATTTCATCTTTCAGGATGCCATGATCGGCGATGAAATCGGGATCGATCCGGCAGTGATCTGGGCCAAAACGGCCCGCTCCGGGGCCCGATATGCCCGAAAGGGCTTCCGGCACGAACTGGCCTCGGCTCTGGCCATGCTTCGCAGAAATCTTCCGGATCTTGCGGTCTATCTCGCGGCCTGCCATCACGGAAAAGTGCGCCTTTCCATCCGCTCCCTGCCCCATGAGAAGCCCCCGGATTTTCCCGATGCCCGCTTCGCCCGGGGAATCCATGAGGGAGATATCCTGCAGGAGTCCGATCTGGGCGGAGATGTGAAACTGCCTCTGACTGCGCTGGATCTCTCCTATATGGAGTTCGGAGAGGGAGAAAGGGGCCCGAGCTGGCTGGCCAGAACCCTTGCCCTTCGTGATGATCCGGAACTGGGCCCCTTCCGGCTCGCCTTTTTCGAGGCACTGCTTCGCGCGGCCGACTGGCGGGCCAGCAGCGCAAAGGAAAAGAGCCATGCATGACCACATCCTGCAGGGCTGCCGCACCCGCCCCCTTGCCGGGTATCTCAAGGCGCTGGGAATTCTCCGCCTCCTTTCGGAGCAGAAAGATCCTTCTGCAAAAGGATGGTGGGAAAAGGACTGCTTTGTCATTCGAACCGCGCTGGATCATAAGGCGCTGACAGACTTCTTCTGCACCGAATACCGGCCCACGTCCCTCGTCTCACCTTGGGGCGGAAGCAGCGGCTTCTACCTCGGCGACAACACCACGGCCATCGACGCTATCGAGGCCACGGACGATCCGAGGTTTTCCGAATATGCGGCCATCATCGGAACGGTCAAATCCTGGCCAGATATCCCCATCTTCAAAACCGTCGGTGAGGTGAAAAAACTGCTGGGGAGGATGATGGAGGGGGCCGGATCGCAGAAGCGGAAGGAGACCTTTCAAAAGCTTCTGAAGGATATCGAGAAGAATACACCATTGATCAGACCGGATCAGAAGGAGAATCCCCCGGCTAAAGGCCAACTGCCGCTTTTCGCCCCGGGCGGAGCCGAAAGCCCGTCTCCGGATGCGCTGCTGCTGTCGGACATCGAAGTCCGTGCCGGAGAGAAGGGCGATCCGGACGCGAAAGCCTGGAGCCGCTGGTGGAAGATCATCCGAAAAGCGATCACCCAGTGCAACAAGATAGTGCGGGATGAGCGCAAAATGTCGATTCTCTCCATCTGCCGGACAAGGCTTCCTGAGTCTGCGGCAAAATGGCTCGACGCGGTCTATGTGCTTCAGAAGGAGGGAGAGGCGGCCTTCAATCCGGTCATGGGAACCGGCGGAAACGAGGGGCGTCTGGAACTGAGCAACAATTTCATGCAGCGGCTCGTCGCTCTCTTTCTCCAATCTCCGAAGGAAAAGGCCCAAGCCTTCTTTGAAGGCGCTGCCTTCGATGCGGTGATTCCCGACCTGATTCCGGCCAGCATCGGGCAATATGACCCGGGTCGCGCCGGCGGATACAATCAGGGAATGGGCATTGAGAACAAGGTCTTCAAAATCAACCCGTGGGATTTCATCCTGACCTTGGAGGGTTCGCTGCTTCTGGCCGGGGCTGCAGTCCGAAGAAATCCCACCGATGACCGGTCCCATCTCTCCATCCCTTTTACAGTCCGCTACACCCCCGCAGGATTCTCGTCCGACACCCCCCAGGAGGGCGGAAGGGCCGAGACCTGGTTCCCCACATGGGAAAGACCTGCGGCCCTGCCCGAGATCCGCCATCTTTTCGGGGAGGGAAGGGCAGCCGTGGGGAAAAAGCCCGCGGCCACGGGCGTCGATTTCTCCCGGGCCGTCAAAACCCTCGGGGTGGACCGGGGCATCAAAGGATTTGAGCGGTACGTCTTTCTGGAGAGAAGAGGGCAGGGCTATTATGTGGCCGTACCGGCCAATCGAACCGATGTCGCCTACGTTCCCCAACTGCAGATCCTGGAGGAACTGGACCCGATCCGGCAGCGGATCAGCCGCTTTCTGCGGGGCTTCAAGAATCCGCCGGCGACCTTTGAGGCTGCAAACCATGCCGTTGAGACCGCTATCTTTGCCTGCTGCCAAAAGCCCGATCCCCGGCAGTTTTCGGAACTGATCGCAGCCCTCGGCCGGATGGAGCGCCTCTTTGCCGAGCGGGACCGGAGCCGGAAACCGGCTCTGGAAAGCCCGCTGACCGGCCTGTCACCGAGATGGATCGAATTGTGTGACGACGGCGAAGTCGAAGTCCGGATTGCAGGGGCACTTGCTTCCATCGGAAGGACCGGAGCCGTTGGCCCCCTGAGGAGCAATCTTGCAGAGATCGACCCGGAAAAGCCCTGGCAGTGGAGTTCTGGAAAGGGCGATCGGGTCTGGCGTGGAAACAGCTTCCAGGAGCGACTTTCCAATGTGCTGGCCCGGCGGATCATGGACGCCGCGAGACGTTCTGCGCACCATCCGCCCCTGTACGGAATGATTTCCGTTCCTGTAGCAGACATCATGCGTTTTTTGTACCGGGAGTGCGAAGACAACAGGATCGAGAGGCTTCTCTGGGGCTTCTCCCTCATCGACTGGAAAAAAGGCGGTGCAAAGAGAATCCGCGCAAGGTGGAGAGGCTCATTGACCCGGCTGCCGATCTCCAGAACCTATGGGCTGCTGAAACTGCTCCACACCGCTCACCCCATCCGGGATATCCGCATCCGGGGCGAGGGCCGGATCGTTCCGCTGCTGATGGCCGGCCGGACATCCGAAGCCTGTGAAATCGCGGCCCGGCGTCTGAGAATCTCGGGGCTTCCGGTCTTTGATGTCCGTTTCGAGCCCACCGAGGACCCGATCCGGCTGGCCGCAAGCCTTCTGATTCCGGTTCGAAATCCCAAAACACTGGAGAGGATCGTACTCAAAAAGCAAAACATGCCCCGAAAAGGGGAAGATATCGCATCAGGAGGAATTCATGCTTGAAACGCTGAAAGGGGCAAAACGGATCTTGATCGAGGCCGATCTCGTTCCGGTGCAGGGGGAACGGTTTCAGCCCACGGGATTTCCGGATTTGGGCGCTGCAACCTACACCCTCCACAACGGAACTCGGATGTTGCTGGTGGAGTCGGAGCAGTCCATGGCCAACCGGCTGGAAGGGACCATCATCGGCCCCGACAACGAACTCATTCCCGAATTTGCAGGGCTCTCCTACATCCGGGCTCAACTGACCAAGGCGGCCGACACCACCACAAATTCCCTGCTGGAGGCCCATCGGATCAACTCTCCCTTCATCATCACGGACAAGGATTTCCAGAAGCGCTTTACGGAAGATGCGGCCTACGCAAAAAACAGCCCCATTCACTGGCAGAAGGCTGCAAAGGCCATTTTCAAATACGATGTCAACTCCCTGATCCACGGGGTGTTTCTGGCAAACCTCCTGGACGGACGGCTGAAGATCCCCCGGATTCTCTCCGCATTCATCGAGGCCCGAAACGTGAGGGAGGTGGTTTCGGGCGGCGTGAAGAACAACCCCATCGACCCTACCGGAACCCTGCGGGCAAAAGAGCATGACAAGGATGTCTACGGCAATGTTCCCTACCAGCGCGTTGCATTCACCGCAGAGACCATCCGGAGCTATTTCAACCTCGATGTGGGGCTTCTGGAAAGCTATGCGCTGGACCCGAACGGAATCGATCTGCTCATCGCGCTGGCTCTGTACAAGATCCGGGCGCTGCTGGATGCGGGCCTCCGCCTTCGAACTGCGTGCCACCTGAAACTCGACGGAACGGTTCAGGTGACAGATCCCCCCGGTTTTCAACTGCCGGAAAAAGCGGAACTGGTCAAAACCGTCCAGGCCAAGATCAAGAAGTGCCGGAAAAGTCTGTTTGCGGACCCGCCGGTGACCGAGATTACCACAGAGACGGTGATGAAAAAGGAAAAGAAAGCCGACAGCGAAGAATCCGAGGCAGATGATACCGATAGCGATTGAATTTGTTGCAGGCCGATACCACGCAACCCCCTGGGGCCGGAACGTAAACGAAGGAGTCTCGGAATGGCCTCCGTCGTCCTATCGCCTGGCCCGTGCCCTCATCGATATCTGGAAGCGGCAGAAGGGGGAATGGCCCGAAGCCCGAATTTTACCCATCCTGGAAGCCTTCAGCAGACCGCCGAGCTATCTGCTGCCCCCTGCCATCGCGACGCATCTACGCTATTACCAGCCCATCAACGACAAAGATCCCATGGCCCGCCGCCGGATTTTCGACCCCTTCATGGCCCTGGACAGAAACGAGCCGGTCCTCATGGGCCTGGATGCCGATCTTTCGGACGATTCCCTACAGGATTTGAAACAACTGCTGGCCCGGCTCAACTATCTGGGCCGATCCGAATCCTGGATCAGGGCCTCCCTTGCCGATCCGGAAAAGCCCATCGAGTGGAACTGCCGCCCCATGAACGGCAAAGGCCGCATCGGAGAAGCTGTCCGGCTGGCCTGCATCCGACCCCCCGAAGCATACGATGCCCTGCCTCAAAAGCCCAAGGGCGCGTCATGGCTGGATGCCCTCAGCATGAACACCGCAAGCCTCCTCTCCCAAGGCTGGAGCGATCCGCCGGCCCTGGTCTGGCTCGATTACGAAAAGCCGGAGACCGAAACGATTCTGTCCGGAAGGCAGATCCCCTTCCGGTCAGGATTCCGGTGCGCAAGATATGCGATCAGCGCAAAGGTAAAGCCCCGGATTCAGGATACCGTGTCCGTTGCTGAACGGGTGCGGTCCTATCTGATGGGCATTCACAAGCGCATTCGAAATCACGACCCAGAAGCAGTCTCCCCCCGGTTCAGCGGCAAAGCCCCGGACGGCAGCCCCCTGAGCGACCATCGCCACGCCTTCTACCTGCCCCTGGACGAGGACCATGACGGCCGGATCGACCACATTCTCGTTCAGGCGGAAGATCCCTTCAGCCCGGACGAACTTGCCGCGCTGGACGGACTGAAGAAGATCCATCAGCGGAAAAATTCCGAAGGGCTGGATCTTGTCCTGGTCTCCCTTTCCGCAGAAAAGCCGGTACAACAGGCCCGCAAATGGATCAGCGCCACCCCATTCGTCACCGCACGCCACCACCGCAAGGGCCGGGGAACCTATGGGGAATGGATTGTATCGGAAGTCATCCGGGAGTGCAGCTTTCACGGGCTTCAGCAGCCGGAAGCCATCGAACCGGTTTCCCACACCCGGAAAACCGCGCACCCGATCCGCTGGATGGAATTCCTGCGGAGCCGGAAAGGGGGCTCTCCCCGACAGGGCCACGGCTTCATCCTCCATTTCAAAGAGCCGGTATCGGGCCCCTTTGCCATCGGCGCCGGCTGCCATTTCGGGCTGGGAATCTTCGTCCCGCTGAATTGATCAGCCCTGACGTTACAGATCAGTGCCGATTAGGGTTCCGGAAAGCATCAGGAAGAGACCGTTTCCGCATTCCCTGCTCTTTCCGGGTGCAGCACCTCATCCAAAACCCTGCTCAACTCTGAAATCTCAAAAGGCTTTGTGATCCGCCCGGCAAACCGGTGCGCCTTGTAATCGGCCATGACCGGATCGATGGAATAGCCGCTGGATACGATGATTCTGGCATCGGGATCGATCATCAGCAGCCGGGCCGCAGCCTCTTTGCCGCCCATGCCGCCGGGGACCGTGAGGTCCATGATGACCCCGCCAAAGGCATCGGCCGATTCCCGATAGATCCGAATGGCTTCCCCGCCCTCTTTGGCAAAAACCGGCTCGTATCCCAGAATCGTCAGCATCTCTCCGGCCACCTCCCGGACCGTCTCCTCGTCATCCATCACCAAAATCTTTCCTGTCCCGTAGATTACAGCAGATTCGGACGGCTGGGAGGCCAATGCCCTTTGGGTCTTTGCCGGAAGATAGATGTGGAAGGTGCTGCCCACCCCCACTGCGGAATCCGCATGGACATGGCCTTGGTGCCGCTTGATGATGGAAAAGACCATCGCAAGCCCCAGGCCGCTTCCCTTTTCCTTGGTGGTATAGTAAGGGTCGAAGATCTTTGGAAGGTATTCCCCGGAGATGCCGTTTCCCTGATCCTGAACCGAGATGCGGACATAGAGGCCCGTCCCAATGGGCACATTCTGAGACGATTGGACATGAAAGTTTTCCGCGGCCGCGCGGATGACCCCGCCATCGGGCATGGCCTGCTTTGCATTGAGGATGAGATTGTTCATGACCTGGTTGATCTGCCCCTCATCTGCCTCCACGGCCCAAAGATCCTCTGGAATCATTAGCTCACAGGAGACATTCGACCCCCGAAGTGCGAAGGTGACGGCCTCCCGGATCAGCCCTTTGAGGCACATCAGCTTCTTGACGGGCGCACCGCCTCTGGAGAAGGTGAGTAGCTGCCGGGTGAGGTCCTTGGCACGGAGGCAGGCCTGTTCGGTCTTTGCCAGCTTTGCGCGAACCTTTTCATCCGATGCTGTATAGAGTTTGGCCAGGGAGATGTTGCCGAGAATGCCGGTCAGAAGATTGTTGAAATCGTGTGCGATGCCCCCGGCCAGCACGCCTATGGATTCGAGCTTCTGCGCCTTGAGCATCTCCTGTTCCATCTGCTTTCGCTCGGTGATGTCCCGGATCGAGCCGATGAGAAATCGCTGCCCGTCGGCATCCTCGAAGATCGCCTTCTTGACCAGGATGGTGTGGCGCCCGCCCCGGAGATTGGTAAAAAGAACCTCGTTCTCCTTGGATTCTCCGGTTTTGAAGATCGCCTCGTCCCGTTCCCGAATCTCCCGGGCCTCTTTCGGAGAAAAGAAATCGGCCTCGGTTTTCCGGAGCAGCTCGCTTCTTTCGCATCCCAGAAAACTGCAGTATGCATGGTTCAGCAGAATCCAGCGGTGGGATCGATCCTTGACAAAGACCGGGTCCGGGACAGTGTTGATGATGTCCTGGAGAAACTGGCGGGTCCGGATCAGCTCGTTCTCCAGGGCTTTTCGCTCGGTGATGTCGATGAGGATTCCCCGGAACCCGACCGTCTTTCCGGCCTGTTCCCTGGGGCTGATCATGAAGATCACCGGAAAGGTCTTCCCCTCATTTTTGACAGCCGAATACTCCATCATCGCGGTCTGGCCTTGAAGAAGAATCTCTGCAATTTTTTTTCGGACCCGGCTTCTATCTTCCGCGGTGAAGAGATCAAAGAGATTGAGCCCCCGGTCAAAATCCGATTCAGTATAGCCGAAGGTGTCAAAGGTGTTCTTATTGGCAAAGAGCAGCCTGCCATCCGCATCGGCCTCGAAGATGATCTGGGGAAGCACCTCCACCAGCTCCCGGTATTTCTCCTCGCTCTTCTGCAGCTCGAGCTGCGAGCATTCCAGACAGTGCAGGTTCTCCTGAAGATTCTCATACATCCGGGCAAGGCTTTGAGCCATCTCTCCGAATGCACGGGTGAGCCGGGCCAGCTCCTCGGTGCCGCCGGGCGCCGGCAGGGGAACATCCCAATGCCCCTGGCTCACCTGACCCGTTGCTGCGGCCAGCAGGCGGATCGGCTTTACCAGACGGTGGGTGAACCAGAGCAGCAGCGAGGTTCCCAACAGGACGCTCACCAGAAGGATGACCACCACCTGCTGTAGAAACCGGTTTTGAACATCGAACATCTCGTTTCGGGTCACCGAAAGCGCGATGAGCCAGTTCCACCGGGGAAAGGTACGGAAGCTGAAAAATCGCTTCTCCCGATCAAAAGTGAACTCCCTTGTGCCAAAATGGTCCCGGATCATATCCGCTACCGGAACCATTCCCAGCGGATCTTCGGCAGGGGGCTGGCTGGGCAGCAGGAGCCGGTCTGGAAGGTCGATCACCATGAGCATACCGGTTTTTCCGTACTGGTATCCGGAAAACTGCCCCAGCATCTCGTTTTGGGCCAGGCGGACATATCCCTCGATTCCGGCAAGCCCATTCTCGACCAGCACCTGATGCGCGGAGAGCAGCTTATCGGTTAGATTCTCCACCTCTTTGGCCATGAGCTTCCGGTTCAGGTCATAGGTGACATTGTTGATGGCCATGAGGCCGGCCCCGCCAATGGCGAACGCGACCCCTAACAGGATCGGCAGAGAGACCAGGTTGATACGGTATTTCAGCTTCATGGAACCTCCGCAGCCCCCTCTTCGATGACCGTTGCATTTTTGAGCACCGAAGGGGGGAGGAGGATGCCTTGGTAGGCATCCTTTCCGATCACCCTTGCGGTTTTGAGCAGGGAGACGGGCAGAAGAATTCCCGCGGACTTGGCAATCCTGAGGTTGACGGTGAGCCGGGCCTGTCGGTTCCTTTCCACGGGAATCTCTCCGGGCATTTTTCCCGAGAGGATCTCCAGCGCGGTTCGGGCCGCGTAGATCCCCTGCTCTTCGGGGATTTTGCCCAGGGTGAAGAGGACAAAGGGGGCCATGAAATCGTTGTTGGAGCCGGTGGGAATCCGGGTCTTCTCCGAAAGGAACCGGATCGCGGCATCTGTTTCCCAGCCGTCGATGTTGGCGTAATTTCTCAAAAAGATCATATCGACCGATTCCTGCAGCGATTGAAAGGCCGATCGGAACTCCGCAAATGTGCGGACCCGAACCGCATGCATTTTGCCGTTGAAAAAGCGGCGGTTCAAAAAATCGATGATCTTCCGGTCCGAAACCGTATCCCCGCTCATGTAACCGACGCGATCTCCGGCCCCAAACCTGCGCATGTTCTTCACGGTCTCCTCCACCAGATCCACCTCCACCATACCGGTGATGTTGGACGTGGGATAGCCGTAGACCGATGCGTCCCAGTTGACCCCGCAGAAGACCACCGGCATTCCGGTCCCTTTGTAGTAGGGAAGGATGAGATACCGCTGCGCGATGTCGTCCGATGCGATGAGGATATCCGGTTCATATTGATCGGCAAAAACTTTTGCCCGGATCCCGGCCGCTTCCATGCAGGCCGCGTCGGGGCAGGATTTTGCCTCCATGTGAAAGGCCCGCCAGCCGACGCCGGCTCCCTTCAGGGCCTCCCGGATGCCCTTTTCGATACCGTCGCTCCACTCGTAACCTTGGTGGTAGGAGTCGATCCAGAGAATCTTTTTGCCGGGGGCCTCGGCAAGGGGGGCGGTTGGGTCCTTCTCCGCCGCGGCCAGGTGAAATGCTGCAAAAACCATCATCAGTAGGATGGCCAAAAAGGGGGAGAGGGGATGGGGAAGGCGAAACCGATGCCGGTTCATTAGTGGATCTCCTTTTCCTTCAAAAAGCCAACAGAACTGTCAGGGATTCCGATTATAACCGGAACCGAATCTCATGTCCATATACCAATGAAAGAATTCTAAAAAATGTGGAGCTTGCATCTCAATTCCATAGAGTTTATACTGCGCCTGTAAAAAAGAGGCCCGACCCGCCTCGATTTCAAGCATAATCCTGCAATGGGAAACGGCACTGCATTTTGTCCGTTTCAGTGCCACCCCGCTCGATCGGGGCAAACCCAATTCATCCTGCGCTGCTTTTCGGATTTTTATTCAGCCTTCATCATGATGGGCCCAAAAACAATTTTCAATATTCTTCTCTACCGAAACCTGCGACGCTTCTACACCGCGAACCGCTGGAGAGAGCGCCGCCTCACCAGAAGCGGAGTGCTGCTCTTCTTCGGGATCATCGCCGCAGCCGTTGTGGGGGTGGACACCCATCGGACCACGGCCTATCAGGTCTTTACCCTGCTTGTGTCGATCTTGATCATCGCAATCCTCTTTGCCCCCTTTTTCCGGGGGAAATTCGCGGTTCGGCGGATGCTGCCGAGATTTGCAACCGCAGGAGAACCTTTCCGGTATCGGATCTTTGTGGAAAACCGCACCCGGAAGCGGCAGAAGGGGCTGATCCTCTCCGAGGATTTCGAGGACCCCCGGCCCGATTTCGAGAGCTTCATGAATGGACGGGAGCCGGAGGAGGAGACGCGAAACATCTTTGACCGGGCAGTCAAGTTCTACCGGTGGCAGTGGCTCATCGAGAAACGGCTGCCCCTGATGGTCAGAAACATTCCCCTTCCGGAAATCGGGCCCGGGGAGGAGGCCGAGATCCGGACCGATCTGCTTCCCCATACCCGGGGCGTCCTCAGGTTTGCCGGCGCGACATTGCTGCGGCCCGATCCTTTGGGCATTTTCTGTTCTCTGATCCGGCTCAAGGCGCCTCAGAAGGTGATGGTGCTACCCCGTCGATACCCCCTGCCGCAGCGCACCCTCCCCGGGGGCCGGCGATACCAGTCGGGCGGGGTGGCCCTCACCTCTTCGGTGGGCGAGTCAGACGAATTCGTCTCCCTGCGCGACTACCGGCCCGGGGACCCCCTGCGCCATATCCACTGGAAGAGCTGGGCCAAGATCGGAAAGCCGGTGGTCAAGGAGTTCGAAGATGAGTTCTTTGTCCGCCATTCTCTGGTACTCGACAGCTTTGGCCATCGGGAGGGGAGCCCCCGGTTCGAGGAGGCCGTATCGATCGCGGCCTCATTTGCCTATTCCATCCGCACCGAAGATTCTTTGCTGGATC
>JAABSZ010000118.1:0-12773 GCA_011390135.1 Desulfobacteraceae bacterium
TTCGTGACCACCGATTTTGCAGCCCCGCCCACAAAACCGTCTGAGCAGATATACCATACCTTTCCCGCAGACGGGGGCATGGAGAAGCTGGCCGCGGATATCCTCCGCGGATCGGAGCTGTCGGATCTCTTCGAAGATCCCGATACCGATGCCCGGCTTGGGGGGCAGCGGATCGAAGCGGTCCTCGCGGAACGGGGGCTTCTTGCGCAAGTGGAGCGGGCCGAGATCATCCGAAAGGTCTTCTACCGCTCTATGGGCGGCCTACATCGTGGGCCGGCTCATCGCAAAAGAGAAAAAGATTCCCCTCTGCTAGAAGAACTCTACAGCTCTCCTGATCTGCTCCGGGAACTCGAGTCGCATGCAAAAGGGGATCATCCGGCAGAAGGATTCTTTTCTGGTGGTGGATCATGCCTATGTGGAGCGCCGGGTCAAGCCCCTGGATGTCTTCATCCAGGAGGCGGACCCCCAAGCCGCGGAAAAGGCCGTGATCGACTACGGCCAGTCCATCAAGGATCTGGCCCCTACTTCTACCTGCCCAAGCTGGAGAGCCATCATGAGGCCAAACTCTGGAATGACATTTTTGTCACCGCGCAGGATCTGCTGTCGATTCCACAGACCAGCATCGAGGCCACGGTTCTCATCGAGACGATTCTTGCTGCATTCGAGATGGATGAGATCATTTACGAGTTGAAGGATCACATGGCCGGGCTCAACTGCGGCCGGAGACGACTTCTCGGCAAAGAAATATGAACAGGCCGCAAAGCTTTTTGAGGAGATCGTGACCGACAGGGAACTGGCAGAGTTTTTGACTCTGAAAGCCTACGCATATCTGGATTAGACGATTTTGCTTAAAAGAGCGGGAGTTCGATCAGGATAAGGAGAGCGGCTATATGGCCACCACCCACCAGAAGTTCGTGGGAACCGGCTATTTCGATCAGGTGATGAACACCATCACAGCAGGGAAGAGTTACGTGGCCGCGATGGAGGGCTCCACCGAGTCGGAGCAGTTTTAGACTTCGGCATCATCCAAAAGGGGAGCTGTCCAGGATCTTTCGGATCTCTTTGATCGTACTCTTCTCCAGCAGAGATCTTGCATGTTCTTCGGCCTCTTTCAGTGTGAAGCTGCTGATCCTTGCCTGCACCAGGGGGAGATGCTTGGGCTCTATACTCAGCCGTCTCAGGCCGATCCCGATGAGAAAGGGGAGGGTTTCGGGCTCGTGCGCCATCTCGCCGCAGATGGAGATCTCTTTGTCGGCTGCGGCCGCGGCCTTTACAATCCGGTTCAGCCCCCGGAGGATCGACGGGTGATAGGACCGGTAGTAATCGGCCACCTTCTCGTCGGTCCGGTCCACCCCGAGCATGTACTGGATGAAATCATTGGTTCCCACCGAAAGAAAATCAGCCTCCTGAACAAACCGGTCCACGATCTCGATGACCGCCGGCAGCTCCACCATCATCCCGATGGCCGGGTTCTTCTGGTGGGGCAGGTTGTCACGCTCCAACGACGCCATGCACTCGTGGACAATGGCTTTTGCCTCTAAAAACTCATCCACGGATGAGATCATGGGGAACATGATCTTTAAAATCCCCGCGTCGGCCCCGGCCCTCAGGATCGCGCGGATCTGGATCTCGAAGAGTTCACGGTGGCGCAGGGAGAAGCGGATGGAGCGGAGCCCCAGCGCGGGGTTTGGGCCGGCCGTTGCATCTCCGTAGGCCAGGGCCTTGTCGCCGCCGATATCCAGGGTTCGGATCGTCACCTCACGGCCCTCCATCTCGTCGATGACCCTTTTGTAGATCAGGTACTGTTCCGTCTCGGAGGGGAATACGGGCCGGATCAGAAAGGGGAATTCTGTCCGGTAGAGCCCCACTCCTTCGGCCTTCAGTGCCTTGGCAGTGCTCAACTGGGCCAGCAGGTTTATGTTGGCCAGCAGTCGAATCCGGACCCGGTCCGCGGTGCGGGTCTCCGGCGACATGATATGGGAGAGGGGGGAGGCGGCCGCCTTGAGCCTGCGCTGGGACTGGAAATCTTCGACCACCTCATCCGCGGGCCGGATGTAGATGTTGCCGATGTCCGCGTCCAGCAGCATCGGGGTTCCCGGGGGCAGCTTCATCAGCTCGGGCCGGTTCGCGATCACCAGGGGGATCTGAAGGGAGCGGGCCAGGATCGCCACATGGGAGGTGACGCCGCCCCGGACCAGAACGATCCCCTCCACCTCGTCGCAGGCAAACCGGAGCACCTCGGAGGGGTGGAGATCCCCCGCGATCACCACGGTTTCCTCAAGGGCTCCCTCGATCGCCTCCTCGATGGCTCCCTCGATGACCCCTTGGGGCGCTTCATCTCCACCCGTTGCACCTGAGTAGAGATTTCTCAATATCCGGCCAGTGAGATCCTCGATATCGTTGGTCTTCTCCCGGATGTAGGTGTGGGTGCTGGTGGAGAAGATCTCGATATACTGATTGGCCACGGCCTTGATCGCTTCCGGTACAGGGGTTCCCGCCTCGATGCCCTCGATTATCCGATTCATGAATTTATTGTCTTTCAGGATCATGAAGTGGGCCGAAAAGATGAGGGTCGCGCTCTCCGGAAGCCTTTGAGAAAAACGGGCCTGAAAGGTTTTCAACTGCTCTTCGGATGCCTTCACGGCACGATGGAAGTCGTTCAGGGAATAGGGGATGCCGGAAAGAGAGGGGTCCCGGAGAAGCGCGGTATGGCTGCCGTGGAAGACCACCGCGCGGCCATAGGCGTAGCCGTCCGAAGCGGATCGGCCCCGGATGAAGGTGGGAAAAGCGGTCCTGGCTGGGGGCGTCTCTTTTGATGATGGTGGAGATTCCTCGCCAAAGGCGCTGCCGGAGTCGATCAGAAGTCGGGCATTTTCCACCGCGCCGGCCAGTTGGGAGGCCGCAGCCTTCAGAGCCAGAATATCGAGATGGGTGAAGCGGTTCCTATCCTGATGCTGCACCACCAGCACACCGATCCGCTGTACCCCCCGGGAGATGGGAACCGCGAGAAAGGATTCAAAAGGGTCCTCGTCAGCCTCCTCAAATCGTTTGAACCGGGGGCTCTGGCTGGCACAGGCTTCGAGGATCGGCTTCTGGCGCTCAAAGGTTGCGCCCACCAGCCCTTCATCTGGCCGCATCGAGATCCTATCCACTGCTCTGGGATTCAATCCCACCGTGGATCTGAGGACAAGGCTCCCCTCTTCCTCGTCATAGAGATATATGGAACAGACATCTGCTGTGAGATAGCGGGCCACGACGGCGGCGGTGCGCTGAAGAAAGCTTCGGATATCCGAGCTTTCCGTCAGCAGGTCCGACAGCTCGCCCACATTGCAGAGCAGGTCGAAGTGGCGGTGATGTTTCTTCATCGAAAATCTCTATAATATATCCGGAAGAAACTTTCAAGGGTTATCCTGTGAGAATGTTGGAATGCAGAGGAAGCGCCGCAAAAGATTGCGGCGCTCGGGTGAGGAGGAGGTGCGACAGGGCCGATGATGCACAATATGGCCGATGAAATAGTTTATGGGATCGCTTCTAATTCCCCTGGCCTGACAGCGACTCAATGAGAACCTGTTTGATCCGGGAGATCTGAAGCGGGGATTCGGCCTTCTTTCCGGTGCTGTCTTTGATATAGAAGGTATCCTTGATCCGGCCCCGGCAGGTGTCGATCTGAGACATCCAGATGATGAAGCCGGCCCGGAAAAGGGCATCGGTGATCTTGAAGAGAACCCCGGGCGTGTCCGGCGCCGCGACGTCCACCGTTGTAAAGAGCAGGGAACGGTCGTTGTCCACATGGATCTGTGGCGAAAGCCGGACCCCGGCCCCAGCCGCTTTTGTTACCAACCCTTTTCCATTGCGCTTCAAATGTTCGACAAGATCGATCTTACCGGAGAGAACCTCGCGCAGATCCTTTTGCGCCTGAACCGCTGCCAATTCTTTGAAGGGCTCTCCCGGAAGGGCCCGGATCTTGAGAATATCCAGGGTGCTGTTGCCCTGTCGATAGCTCTTGGCCGAGACGATGTCAAATCCGTTCAGGGTGAGAACCCCGACAATTTTCGAGAAGATGCCGGGACATTTCTGTGCGACCACGGTCAGGGAACGGGTCTCGCCATCCAGGGAAGGGGCCAGCTTCCATGTAAAGTGGACCGGGGCCGGACTTTGGACCTCCTGTTTCGGAGGGCTTTGGAGTATCGCGGGCGCGTCTGAGGACTCATGGGATTCCCCAAGGGTAGTATAGATCCCGTTTCTCCCCTCCAGCCCCAACAGACGGGAGACCGCATCCAGAATTTCGCCGTCCTGATGGGTCTCTGCAAGGATCTCCACTTTGGCTCTGGAGGTATAGGTGTCGAGGTAGCAGACCTCTCCCCGATGGCTGTATTTCTTCCGATCTCCGATACTGTTCTTCACTTCCGATATCATAATCTCCTCGATTCCGCTCTCTAGTAGAAAGTCGTATAACAGCGCCACCTCATCGAAGTCAATGAGCAGCTCGAACTTCTTCCGCATCCGTTTTCCTTCATCCTCACATTCCCGGGCCATCACTCTTTCGACTCCTCTTTTGATGAATGAGCAGATGAATGCGCAATCGTTGGGAGTACAGCGCTGACGCGCTCCTGAATTCGGCGGACTCCAATCGGTTCATCCACTTTCTGCCCCTCCTGATCCCGTACATAGAAGACATCCACGGCCTGATCCACCCTTGTGGCGATCTGTGCGCTTCGAATATCGAGGCCGCACCGGAAGAGCGCGTCCGTGATCCCGTAGAGGAGCCCGGGCCGGTCATGGGTGTAAACCTCGATGATGGTAAAGAAACTGGAACTATGATTGTCCACCACGACCCGGTTCGGTGCGGCCTGTTCCGGGATGGGCAGGGGCTTCCGGCCTGCGCCATACTCCTGCATCACCTCATCCACATCGATTTTGCCCTCCATCGCGGCTCTCAGTTCCCTTTGAACCCGCTCCCACCGATCCTCTTCAAAGAGCGGGTCCGGCGGCGGCGTCACCGTCAGAATATCGAGGGTGATCCCGTTTTTCCAGGTGTGGAACTGCGCATCGAGAATCCCTATGCCATTGACGGTGAGAATCCCGGCAAGCTTTGCAAAAAAACCGGGGCTGTCCTTTCCGCAGAGTGCGATCCGCCGGGCATCCGCGCCTTGCACCTTCTCGATCTTCCAGAGGAAATTCCCATCTCCCAATTCCCTGTACAGGTCAATGTGGGAGAGAATATCAGAAACCGTTGTATTGACCAGATATCTCGGCGACATGACCGCCAGCAGGGGTTCCAGATTCTGCCGCTGTTGCGGGGCCGCCCTTTCCAGGATCTGCGCCTCCTTCTGCCGGAGGATCTCGATCGCCTTTGCCCCCCCCAGATCTCCGTTTTCCAGAATATTGAGGATATTGAAGAAGAGATCCCGCAGCAGGATCGCGGTCCATTCATTCCAGGCTTTGGGGCCTGTTGCCATGAGATCCGCAACCGTGAGGAGATAGAGCATCTTCAGCAGATGCGGGTCTTTGATGCGCCGGGCGCAGGCCATTACGGTCTCCTCGTCGTTGATATCCCTGCGGGTGGCGTTTCGGATAAGAAAGAGGTGCTCTTGCACCAGAAACACGGTTGCGGCGATCTCCTTGGGCCGCATGCCGATCCGGCCCAGAATCCGCTCGGTGATCTCCGCGCCCGACTGCGAATGATCCGAGTCGGGAATTCCTTTCCCGATGTCGTGGAGGAGGCCGGCCCAGAGCAGCAGACGCTTTTTCGAAACCTCCCGGAAGAGCTGGAGAGAGAGCGGGTCGATCTCATCATCCTCACCCGCAGCGAAGCGCTTCAAGATCTGCACCGTGCGCAGGGAGTGCTTGTCCACCGGATAGACATGGTACGCATCATATTCGATCCGGTCGATGATCTCCTCGAATTCCGGAATGAACCGCTCCAGAAACCGGGTATTGAGCATTTCGTTCAACACATTGAAGGTCGGCGCGGGGAGCAGGAGGATCTGCTCGAAGGTCTTGACCGCGGGTTTGAACCGGATGAAGTTGGCGTCGATGAGGTAGGAGAACTCCCGGATCAGCCGGCTCGCCTCGGGGCTCAAGGGGAGCTTTAGCCGCGCGCTCTCCTCGAAGATCTTGATCATCAGCATCGGTGTCCGGATGATGTTTTCCGGCGCTGAAAAGCATAGCTGATCCCGTTTGATCTCGATGCCTTCGGTTCGGGTCCCTTTTGACGAGCGGCGCGGAATCTTGAACCACTTCTTTGCCGCGCCCAGTTCATGGAGAAACATCATGTGGCGCTGCTTCACCCGCTCCATGTGGCAGTGGAGATCCCCGAGAAAACGCTCTACCGGCTTCTGGCCGTTCTCGATCTGGTATCCCATGGCCCGGGCCAGCCGGGGCTGGTATTCGAAATGGAGCCGGTCATATTTCCGGCAGATGAAACGGTGCAGAAAGTTGCGGGCCCCCCATATGAACGAGAGCGCACCAGCAAGCGCTTCGTATTCTTCATGGGAGAGAAAGCCCCGGTATTCAAGATCCCGGGGGCGGCTGAGGCCGAACTTCACCTGCGCGATCCAGAGCAGGGCATGGTAGTCTCGCAGCCCTCCCTGACCCTCTTTGATGTTCGGCTCCAGCAGATAGGCTGAATCGCCAAAGAGCCGGTGTCGCTCCCGGGTCGATTCCACCAGCCAGGAGATGATCCGGTCCGCTTTCCGGAAGAGCACCTTCTCCCGAAGCCGCTCCATCATCTCGGAATAGATAGGCGACATCCCGCAGATGAAGCGGGCATCCAGCAGAGAGGTGAGTACCTCGTAATCCTTTGCCGCAAGATTGAGGCATTCCGAGAGGGAGCGGGTCGCGTGTCCGATGTCGATGCCGATGTCCCACAACGGGAAGATCATCTCCCGGATCAGCCCCTCGGCCTCGTCCGGTATCCGCTTTTTGAAAAGAAAGAGGATATCCACATCCGAATGGAGGCACTGCTCCTGCCGGCCGTATCCCCCGATGGCGATGACCGCGTATGGGTTTCGGGCGATCCCCATTGTGGGTCCCACCATGCTCTGTTCAAAGCTCTGGCAGAAGTATTCGTCCAGCAGTCGTGTGTATTCGGTCTGGAAATCGATTGGCGCGCCCGATGCAAAAGCGGCCATCAACTGCTCCCGCGCTTCGAGAAGCCTTTTTACTCCAACGATGTAACCATTTTGTATTTGCATATCTAGCATAATCTTTTCCTTTTCTCCTGCCAATAGATAGCAAGAGGCGTACCAACGGAGAAAAACCGGCCGGGATATGTTTTAACATTTAGAAATAAAAGGGATTTATAAAAGAAAAAGGAAGAAGGGATCGGGAAGAAAATCAAACAAAATTGTATTCGATCCGAAAATAGGGAACAAAAATGTTCTCTTTGAAAAGGTCAGAGCAGTGTGGGGATGACGGTGCGGAGAAATTCCCGGTCATCCTGTTCGATTCTGCGGAGGCCCTCGATGATCAGAAACATGAAGTCGCCGATCTCGGATGCCTGCATCTTCTCGGGCGAGAGGCCCGGGAAGTATTTGAACTGCCCCCGCTTGAGCTTGAGCAGCTCGAAAAAGGCCTCCTCCCCCTTTTTGCTGCCATACTCCACATCCACCAGCCGGCCCTCCAGGAAGGAGAGCTGTGCGGTCTCGTTGGGTAGCTTCAGGGTCAGCACACCGGTCTTCTGGTTGATGTTGAAGGTCTGGAAGAGGTCAGGCGGCGGGAGTTCTGAGATCTTTCCGGCCAGGTTGGAGGAGAACTGCTCGGAGCGGGCATCGTTGATCTCGGTCATCCGCTTCATCAGCAGCCGGGTGAAACTCATCTGTAGCGAGGGGAACTGCTTCAGGATTTTTTTGAAATGATCCGCGCCGATCCGCAGCACCGTGGTCGGTCCGGCCACCATGACCGATGCCCCCACCATAGTGCCGCTCAGGATGCTCATCTCGCCGAAGACCTCTCCGTTACGGATCGATGCGATCGGCAGCCCGTCATCTGAGAGGACTTGGACGCTGCCCGAGAGGATGATGAAGAGGTTTCGGCCCGGCTCGCCCTTGCGCAGGGCCAGGTCCCCCCGGTTGAACCGGTCGATTCTCAGGTAGGTAACGATATCCTTGATCTCCGATTTCTCCAGCCCCTCGAAGATGGTAAAGGTACTCAGGTGGCGGGTCAACTGCTCGGTGTAGTCCTGGTTCCGAATCTCCATCCGGGCCTTGTGGATAAAGCGAATCCGGCCTATACAGCCGCTGCACTCATAGAGCTTGAAAGGGGTTTCCGGCTTTTCCTCGCCCGACTCCTCCTGGAGGATATGCCGGACATCCCTGGCCAGAATCATACAGGGGGCCTTGTGGGAGGGGACCAGAAATTCGCCCCCGGAGAGCTGGAACTCATCATCGAGGTTATAGAGAGGGCAGTCCCGATCCTCGATGATGGTGAAGATGGGCGGAGGGACCGGGGATTCCTTTTCCGGCTCCGGATGAATGGTGATGAGATTGCCGCACTGGGAACAGCGGAATCTTCGCCCCTCTTCTTTTACAAGGGCGTTCCGAATGGAAAAAACATTCTTGCATTTATTGCATTTGACCTTCATGAAGCCGACCTGATCCTCAAAATCTGATCCTTAAAATCTATTCATCTTTGGACTACCCTAAAGGAGTTTCCCTGTTTTGTAAAGCAAACTTAGAAAACCGGATCGATCGGAGGGAATCTGACATTGCGCAAAAAAATCGAAAAGGCCGCCCGGAAAATGGGGAAACCGGGCGGCCAGTAGAAACCATTCATTTGGGATGGAGGTTGAATGGCAATTCCGAATGTCATCGCCCGCGGGCGACGACAATTTGAATATGAGTATCTTTTCTTTAGATGTCAAGGGCATAACAGAAGATGTGCCTTCCGGAAACAGAAGAGCCGCCCTGGAAAAAAACAGGGCGGCTGTCGCGTTAAAGGAGAAAAAAGATGAATTGACTTGATGAATTAACCTGGTGATTTTCCTACCAGATTAAACAGAAGATAATCCGCATTTGCTCTCTGTCAAGGTACTTTCCCGGATCGGGACAGGTTCTTGCCCGGATCAGGACTGCTTTCAAGCTATCCCTTGCTGCCGGCAAGGGCTGCAACAGCGGCCTTCAAGCGTACCCGATCCGCTCGGGTCGGATTTTCCCCCGGATAGTGGAGGAGAACCGTCTTGGCCCGGCCCGTCTGTCCCGAAACGATCTCCACCCCGGATTTGGAAACCCCGAGGCATTTGGCCAGAAATTCCGCGCACATCTTGTTGGCCGCGCCCTCCACGGGCGGGGCCGTCAGCTTCACTTTCAAAGCATCGCCGTAAAGCCCCACGACCTGGTTCTTCGAAGACCGGGGCTGGACATGGATGCGGAAGAGAATGCCTTCGGGCTTCTCCTGTACAAAGAGCATGGCAGATTCTCCTTTCAACCGGAATCGCGGTTTCGGATGTGGCGGATGATGGTGCTGGCCGAGATGTTCTCCTGCAGCGGGATCAGAGCCACCCGTCCCCCGAGGCTTTCCACCAGTGCCCGGCCCTCCACGGTCTCCTCGGAATAGTTGCTCCCTTTGGTCAGCACATCGGGACGGATCGCCCGGATCAGATTTTCCAGTTCCCCGTGTGAGAATAGGGTCACATAGTCGATCGCGTCGAGCGCACTCAGAATCCGGATGCGCTCTTTCTGCCCGATGACGGGTCTGCCGGGGCCTTTGAGGGCCCGGACCGCATCATCATCGTCGATCGCGGCAATCAGCACATCCCCCTCTTTCCGGGAGGCGGAGAAGAGGAGGATGTGGCCCGCATGGAGCAGATCGAAGCAGCCGTTGGTGAGCACGATCCGCTTTCCCTTCCGCTTCAGGTCGGCCGCGATCCGGGAGAGGGCTTTCATGGACTGGAACTTGCCGCTGAAGGAGTCCGTAGAGCCTGCCGAGGCCAGTTCCTCCCGGGTCACTGTCGCGGTTCCCACCTTTGCCACCACCACCCCGGCGGCCGTGTTTGCAAGGGCTGCCGCCTCTTCAAAAGAGAGGCCCGCGGCCAGCCCGAGCCCCAGCACAGAGATCACCGTATCCCCTGCGCCAGAAACATCAAAGACCTGTCTCGCTTTTGCCGGAATCAGATGGGGCCGCTTTCCCTGCTCAAAGCAGACCATGCCGTGGGCTCCGCAGGTGATCAGCAGGCGGGGGGCCTGGGTTGCAGATAATATCTTCTCTGCTGCCCGCTTCAGGCTTTGGTCATCTTCGATCTCGATGCCGGAAGCCACTGCCGCCTCTTTCCGGTTGGGCGTCAGCAGGCCCACTCCGGCATATTTGGTGAAATCGAGCCCCTTGGGATCGCAGATCACCTGCCGGCCGTGATTCCGGGCAATGCCGATGATCCGGGAGAGAAACCGGGGGGAGAGGAGCCCCTTGGCATAGTCCGAGAGGAGCAGGAGGTCGCTGTCGGGAATCCTTTGATCAAGATAATCGGCAAGATGGTTGAGGGTCTTCTCTGTAATTCCTTTCCGGGTCTCCCGGTCGATCCTGAGCACATGCTGATTTCCCGCAATGATCCGGGTCTTTCGGGTGGTGAGCCTTCCCTCTTCCCGGACGATGCCGTCGGTCTCCACATCGAGTTCGGAGAATGCCTCGATCATCCGGTCTCCGTCGGGGCCGTCTCCGATGACCCCGGCCGCAAATACGGTTGCCCCCAGTGCCCGAAGGTTGTTGATCACATTGCCCGCGCCGCCCAGGGTATAATCCTCACGATTCACGGAAACCACCTGCACCGGGGCCTCCGGAGAGATCCGATCCACCGCTCCCCAGACATATTGGTCCAGCATGAGATCGCCCACGACGAGGATCTTACAGCTTTCAAAGTCGGGGATCTCCCCGCGGTATCCGGTTTTTGATTCAGGATTTGATCCGTTTTTTGATCCAGGATTTAATTCGGGATTTAATTCAGGATAGGAGTGCTGCAAAGTCATTCTTTTTTGTCCGTAGGAGATATTCTCTAAAGCGGTATCCGTCGCTATCCGTTATGATTGCGGGGCTCCAATAAAAAACCCGGCCTTAAAAAAAGCCGGGTCGGGTGATATTTTCGGTGGCGGAGAGAGAGGGATTCGAACCCTCGGTGCAGCTTTCACCACACACTCGCTTAGCAGGCGAGCGCCTTCAGCCGACTCGGCCATCTCTCCGCAATGATCTACTCTGTTTCATTCTCTGGGTTTTCCTGACTGGCGTTGCACCAGGCCTCTCTTTCAATCCTGGCGGAGGGAGTAGGATTCGAACCCACGGAGCTTTCGCTCAACGGTTTTCAAGACCGCCGCCTTCAACCACTCGGCCATCCCTCCTGCACGAAATCCATTTTATACTATTTTTTCCGAAGGGGGTCAACCGTTTTTTGGAGGACCCGATTTATTTCTCCTTCATATGTTTCACAATATGGCCCAGCTCCGGAAAGATCAGCTTTTCGCAGGCCAGTCTGCAGGCTTTTTGGCTGCCGGGCATGCAGAAGATCGCGGTGCTGCCGATGATGCCGGCCGTGGAACGGGACATCAGGGCAGCCGAGCCGATCTCTTCATAGCTCAACTGGGAAAAAAGAGGCCCGAAAGCGCTCAACTCCTTTTCAAAAAGGGGGGCCAATGCCTCCACCGTAACATCCTTGGGTGAGATGCCGGTGCCGCCGTTGAGCAGCAGCACATGGGGCCGCTTCTCCTCGATCACCTGCAGAACCGTTCCGGCAATCGCTTCGGCCTCATCCGGGATCACCTCATGATAGATCACTCGATGCCCCAGATCCCTGGCGGCCTTTGCGATCCATTCGCCGCTCCTGTCTTCGGCCCTGGTCCTTGTGCTGGACATGGTCAGAATTCCCATATCCACGATCGGGGGCCCCTGCTCCTTATGTTCTTCTGTTCCCATCTTCTCCTCCTTCTCCTGTTGCTGCGGGTGTAATGGCGCAAATCTTCTTGATTTTAGACCATGCTTTCCCTATGATCAAGAGGGGAAATATCGAAGAAGGCAAAGGAGCGGACATGGCATTCCCCTGTACCGGCGTCATTCTGGCCGGCGGACGCAATTCCCGGTTCAACGGAACCAACAAGGCATTTCTGGAAGTGGGCGGAACGCGGATTCTCGATCAACTCTACGGTCTCTTTACGGAGATTTTCGAAGAGGTGATTCTGGTGACAAACGATCCCCTGGCCTATCTCGGATGGGATCTCACCATTGTAACCGACATTTTCTCTGAACGCAGCTCTCTGACCGGCATCCATGCAGGGCTTTTTGCAGCGAGCCATCAGCGGATCTTTGCGGCCGCGTGCGATGCGCCCTTTTTGAACAGGGATCTGGTGGTCCGGCTGCTGGAATCGGCCGAGGAGAAGTATGATGTGGTGATTCCGGTTACAGCCGCGGGCTATGAGCCTTTGTGCGCGGTCTATTCCAAAAGATGTTTAAAACCGATGGCCGCGCAACTACAGCAGAAGCGGTTCAAGATCATGGAATTTTTCAAGAGCATGCGGGTAAGGGAGTTTGGCGAGGCGATGGTTCGGGAGATTGATCCGGATCTTATCTCCTTTTTCAATATCAACCGGCCCGAGGATCTGGTTCGGGCCCAAGCTTATCTCAACGGAGAGCGGGTCTCTTCGAAAGAGGCCATATAATAAGGAGGCCATATGAAGATCACCGAGATCATGGAGGCTATCAAGGGGCATCCGGAGTACGGAAAGGCCGGCATGGTGCTCTACCACAACGGAATTGTGCGTGAGACCTCCCGGGACGGCCGGAAGGTCAACGGACTT
>JAABSZ010000119.1:0-12146 GCA_011390135.1 Desulfobacteraceae bacterium
TTTCGAACCTTTTCAAAGAAATACCGCTGGATACCTGCCGGGTCCTGGGCCTCGATGAGCCGGGAGAGGGTATCGCGGATCTCATGATATCTTCCGGTAAGTCCGGACAGCCGTTCTAAAATCCGCTCTGAAAAGAGGAGATCGATCCCGCCGGGACGGAGCAGATGAAGATTGATGATGCCGACGATTCCAAGGAGCAGGATAGGGCCGAGAAAAAAGAGCAATCCCTCCCAGCGTTTCCGGCCCCGGTTGACAGGCAGGGGAAGGAGGAGGAAAAACGCGGAAGCTGCCGCGATTCCCACCACCTCGATCCGGGCCCATGCCGCAAAGAGAAAGCTCAGAGCGCTGAAGAGATAATGCCATCGCCCTTTACCTTCGATTCCGAGAAGAAAGAGATGGATGCCCAGCAGAAGGAAAGGCCAGCAGAGAGGCCCCCTGATCACATCCCGGCTGGCATTGATAAAGGGCGGCGAGAGGGCAAAGGTCAACAGCGCAAGAACCGCCACATTCTCGGAAAAGAAGCGCCGGATCAGCCAGTAGAGAGGAATGAGCCCAAGGCAGGCAAAAAAGCAGGAGACGCTCATGGCGGCCGTTTCCCAGTCTCCGAAGAGCGGAAAAGCCCCGGCGATCGCGATAGAGTAGTTGGTCAGATAGGGATAGCCTGCGGTGATGAGATCCGGCAGGCCATGATAGAATGCCTTGGCCTGCTGGATGTAGAAAGTGGCATCTGTATTGATGATACAGGTCTGCCAGAGAGCGAAGAACCGCAGCAGCGCACCGAAAAAAATGGCCAGCAGTGCTGGCCGGGATATGGCAAAGGGAGAGGAGGGCTCAGGGCTCATAGAAGGTGGCGATAGGATCTCTCATGATCCGCTCGATGGCCTCCTGTGCGGTATCCGCAGCCTTTGGAAAGACATCGTGAAGCGCCCGGATATGGCGCAGATTGTCCGCGGTTCTCAGGACCAGCATGGCCAGATCCCCCTCTGCCAGCTCTGCAACCTCCAGCACATCCTTCCACGGTGTTTTTCCCTCGGCCCACAGGTAGATCGTCAGCGCAGGGCGCAGATAGAGCGGCTTTGGCCCGAATCCTCTCTCGATCAGCAGTGTGACGAATTCTCTCAATCCTTCTTTTACGCTCGAAAGCGTTTTCATCAGCACCTTTGGAACCACTCCCCGCTCCATCCGGTCATCCACCTCCCGCTCGTTGACAAAAGAGGCGATGATGCCGGCCAAAAGTGCGGGGTCCGATTCCGGAAATACCTTCTGCCGAAAACCTTCCGCTATCATCAGCGGCTCATCCACCCGAAGCTGGGATGCCCAGATCCCCTCCTCGGTCAGATCCCCCTCGGGATTGACATACCCTGTCTCCTGAAGAAAATCAAGATGGCGGGTGAAATCTTTCCAGAGATGGTCCGTATCGTTCTCCAGTTTCCGCTGGGCCTTTTTGTTCTTTTTCGGACCATTTACCAGCATATAGGTGGCAAATGACCGCTTCAGCAGCGCCTGGATTTCCACGGGGCGGTGGGAGAGCAGCAGGTTCAATGTCATGGAGAAGTTGATCTTGATCTGGCTGAAGACATGCGCAGGGGGCGAGTGGAAGAGCTTTGCCATCAGGGGCGTGTCCATGAACTTCCCCGGAATCACCACGGCAAACCCGATGTTGTCCATTCCCCTTCGACCGGCCCTTCCGGTCATCTGGTGGAACTCGGTTGCGTTCAGGGGGATGAACTCGACCCCGTTGAAGCGGTCCGAGTTCAAAAAGAGGACCGTGCGCGCGGGAAAGTTGACCCCGGCCGCGACCGTCGAGGTGGCAAATACCGCATCCAGAAGCCCTTCGGTCATCAAGGTCTCCACCACGATCTTCCAAGCCGGCAACTGACCGCTGTGGTGAGCCCCCACCCCGAGATTCTTCAGATGCCAGAGCTGCCGGTTCTCCGCGATATGGTCGCTCTGCGCCGCAAGCTCGGCCACCCGCTGCTGAAGGATGTCCTGCCGCTGGGGATCTTCGAGCCTGTGTTCGGTGCAGAGTTCGATGGCTGCATTGCAGTCAGCCCTCGATTTTAAAAAGAAGATGGCCGGCAGCAGCCGGTATTTCTGAAGGATTTCAAGGATCTCCCCCATAGGGGGAAGCTTTCGGGCCGGGCCAAAGACCGGCGCACCGCTGTCATTCACATAGTCGCTCACCCGCTTGTTGAGCTTAGGCGCTCTCCCCTTTCTCTTGGAGATAAGCGGAAAAAGGGTTCCGGACGGGTGGAGAAAGAGCGGATAGAGAGGAACGGGCCGCTCGCTCTCCTCCACCACGATGCATTTCCGGCTCCGGTTGGCCGCCAGCCACCCCGCGATCTGATCCGCGTTGCCGATGGTGGCCGACAACATCAGCAGCGGGATGCGGGAGGGGAGATAGATCATGATCTCCTCCCAGACCACCCCTCGATCCTGATCTCCCAGGTAATGGGCCTCGTCCAGGATAACGAAGTCGGACTTGAGGTCATCTCCGTGGTGCATGGCATCATAGAGCTGGTTTCTCAATATCTCGGTGGTGCCGACAAGAACTACCGCATCGGGCTTCTCTTTCCGATCCCCGGTGAGAATCCCCACCTTCTCCTCGCCGAAGAGCCGGCAGAAGTCCAGATATTTGGAGTTGCTCAACGCCTTGAGCGGGGAGGCATACCAGGCCCGCCCACCTTTTCCGATTATCTTTTCGATGGCCTTTTCCGCGATCCAGGTCTTTCCGGAGCCGGTCGGGGCCGTGACCAGACAGTCGCCGGAGTCGATGGCCTCTAAAGCCTCCAGTTGAAACGGGTCCGGCACAAAGAGGCTCTTTTCCGGAACCCCGATGGAGGAGAAGACCCCTTTGAGCCGGCTGTCCGCGCCCGGCTTGATCTTTACGGTTTTAGGATGGGAGGTCTGGCGTCGGAAGCCGGGACCTTTTTTGGGCCCCGGGGGCCTTTTTCGAGGGGTATATTTCTTTTCAGAGGTCATATCAATCCGCTGATCATGTTTTTAATGCGTGCAACCGTATCCGAATCGGTCTTATAGGGAGATCGGCCGTCGAGATCGGCCTCGATCAGATCCGGATCATACGGGAGAAAGCCGAGAATGTCAAAATCTGCAAGGTGTTTTCGGATAAAATCCTCATCTTTTTTGTTTCGGATCTTGTTTCCCACCACAGAGATGTTGGAAAGCCCGATCTCCGATGCCAGCTTTCGGATGTGGCCGGCCGTGTCGATACTGCGCCTTCCCGGCTCCACCACCACGATCAGCCGGTCCACCGCACTGGCTGTGGAGCGGCCCAGATGCTCGATCCCGGCCTCCATATCCATCACCACCACCTCGTCACGGGCCAGAACAATGTGGGTGACCAGAACCTTCAACAGGGTGCTTTCAGGACAGATGCAGCCCGCGCCGCCCTTTTTGACGCCGCCCAGCCGCATCAGCTTGATATTGTCCATCTTCACCGAGAGCGCGTCCGGCAGATCATCCACCTTGGGGTTGAGCTTGAAAAACCCGCCGATACTGCCGGGCTGCGCCTCGGTGCGCTCGAAGATCATCTCCTTCATCTCGGAAATGGGCACGACATCCTCTGCGCCCGGGATCCCACAGCCGCGGCCAGATTCGCATCCGGGTCCGCATCGATGGCCAGCACATGTTTCCCCTCATCACTCAAGGCCCGGATCAGAAGCGCCGAGAACGTGGTTTTCCCCACCCCGCCTTTTCCGCTTACCGCTAGTTTCATGGTCTCTTATCCTTTCATTTTTCTTTGACCGTATCTAAAAAATTTTAATATTATCATGCTGACGCTGATTATCAAGAGCATTGAACGGATAACTATTGCAGATATGATTAAAATCGGTTAATTAAATATCGATTGGACAACCCATCCTGAAAAACCTCGGAAAAAGATTTGGACAAAGATTGGACAAAGATTTGGACAAAGAGAGGCAGTGGCCTATATCCGAAAACCTTATACCCTTGAAAGCATCGGCATCGCGGTGCGGGATGAACTCTTTCCTCCACCTGGAGCGAAAAAAGAAATGGCCGAAAGTGAAACATAATATTGCAGTTTTTTTTTATTCATATTAGGATCTGTCTGGAATGAAAACGAGCTGGGCAAATCAAAAATGATTGGGTGAAAAAGCATGGCGAAGATCACGAAATTTCAGGTGGCCAGCGGTTTGTATCTGATCGAAATCCCCGACGCGAATCTCTATATTCTCTGCGGATGCCCTGCCGACAGCGTCAAGCATCTGATGAAGCGGGGTCTCATCGTCACCAAGGAAAAGGAAGGGGTCTATTTCGAGACCGGCCCCAATGCGCTGCTTCTTTCCGACGTGCTGGTGCAGAACGGCAGCTTTGCCAACCTCGGAGAGTTTCCCGTGCTCCAGATGCTCTACCGGCAGGGGATGATCCTGCCCAACCACCCCAACAACACCGGCGTCAAGCCGATGCTCATCGGCCTCTGGGAGCAGGTGGATGCCCAGTTGGAGTATATCTACCGGGGCAACTACGGTCTGGTGAGCCGGGAGGAGATCATCAAGACCGGGATCTCACCGGAGACCGCGGACGAGATGATGCGGATGAAGCTCAAATTCGCGTTCGGAAAGATCAGCCCCGCAGACGAACTGCTCGACACCTGTATCGTCGATGGCAGAGAAACCGTAGAGATTCGAAACAACGTCCATATCCGGCGCCTGCGCCTCAACCTCTTCCAGATCGAATACGAGGGGGAGCGGGTGACGGTCGATTTGAACCTCGCGCCCCATGAGAGCTACGGCGCTCCCTATCCGCTGGGTTTTCACTACATCCGGCGGGAGTATTTCGCGGTGATCCACTCTGGTGAGGGGGATGGCTGGAACGCGAATCGGCCCTGCATGTCGAGCATCCTCATGTTCCAGGGCAAGATCTATCTCATCGATGCAGGCCCCAACGTCCTCTACAGCCTCATGGCTTTGGGCATCGGCGTCAACGAGATCGACGGGATCTTTCACACCCACGGCCATGACGATCACATGGCCGGCTTCACCACCCTGATGCGGACGGACCATCGCATCAAATACTATGCCACGCCTCTGGTGCGGGCCTCGGTGGCCAAAAAGCTGGCCGCGCTCATGTCCATTGACGAGCAGAGCCTCTTTGAATACTTCGAAGTCCACGATCTGACCTTTGACGAGTGGAACGACATCAACGGTCTGGAGGTGAAGCCGGTCTTCTCCCCCCACCCGGTGGAGACGAGCATCTTCTTCTTCAGAACCCTCTGGGAGGACGGGTATCCCTGCTATGCCCATCTGGCCGATATCGTCTCTTTAGATGTATTCAAAGGGATGATCACTGACAAGGATCAGGAAAACGGTGTCTCTCAGGATTTCTATGACCGGGTCGAAAAGATCTATCTGTCAAAGGCCGGCATCAAGAAGATCGATGTAGGCGGGGGTCTGATCCACGGAGAGGCCAAGGACTTCCGGAAAGATTCCTCTGCCAAGATCTTCCTCTCCCACACCTCCTCGGATCTGAGCAACGAGCAGAAGGAGATCGGATCGGGCGCGCCCTTCGGCATGGTGGATGTGCTGATCCCCACCTCCCAGAACTATCTCCACGCCTATGCCTATGATTTCTTGAGGACATATTTCCCGACCGCGCCCGAACATCAGCTCAACATCCTGCTCAACAACGGGATCGAAAACTTCAATCCTGAATCGATCCTTTTCAAAGATGGTACGATCAACACCTCTCTCTATCTGATCCTGACCGGGAATGTGGAGCGGATTCATTCGGAGTATCGGATTCACACCATCTTGTCGGCCGGCGCGCTCATCGGCGAGATGTCGGGGCTGGAGAAGCGGCCCATCACCGGGACCTACCGGGCCGTCAACTTTGTCCAGGCCCTGCGGCTTCCCTCGACCCTCTACGAACAGTTCGTCCGCCAGAACAGCCTCTACGAGAACATCAAGCGCCTCCAGAACAACCGGGAGTTTCTACAGAAGAGCTGGCTTTTCGGCGAGGTGGTCTCCTATCCGACCCAGAACCGGCTGGCACAGGCCATGAAGCACCGCCATTGCGCGAAGAAGTATGAATTTCCCGCGGCCATCCATCCCACCATCTTCGTCATCAAGAGCGGCCGGATGGAGCGGTATTCGGATGAGGGCGTTTACGAGACCCTCTCCTCTGGCCATTTCTTCGGAGAGGAGTGCGTTCTTTTCAAGATGAAGAGCCTCTATCGAGTCCGCGCGGCCGATTCCACCGACATCTATGAAATCCCCGGCGAGATGCTGCTGGATATCCCGGTGGTCAGATGGAAGCTCTTCGAGACCTTTCAGAAGCGGATGGAGATGGACACCCGGGCCCGGTTCGAGGCCCTGCCCAACCCGGCAAAAGAGTGGCTCCTCCGTCAGAATCCCACGGCCTGACCAGCCTTGCGGTGATCCGATGCCCCGCAGCAGCCCTCCCCGATTTTGAAGATCGACTGCGCTTTAAGATCGACTGCGCGCCGCCATACCCCCATTCCGGCGGCGCGTTGCTGCCTATATGTCCCTTCCGGTTCAGTTCCGCGATCACCGCTGAGAGGAATAGGGGAACTCCCGGAAAAGAAAGCCCCCAAAATTCCCCATCATCTTCAAATCCATTTCAGCCATCCCCCCAATCCCCCCATGTCCCTTATGTCCTTTGCGTCCTTTAAGCAATTAAAAAACCCCATTCAGTGAACATACAGCGGCAGCATCAGATCCGAAAGCATCTCCGAAGTCCGGCGCAGATGGACGCTCAAAGAGCGGGTGATCCCCTTCAGCAGTTTGATCCCCAGCTTCGGATGCTTCTCCATGATCTCATCGAACCGGTCCCGGGTGAATGTGATCAGGATCGACTCGGTTCTGGCCATCACAGTGGCCGATCTGGGAAAATCATCGATCACGGCCATCTCGCCGATGGTGCTTCCCTTGGGAAGGGCTGCAATGACCACACTGGTGCCGAGCTGTGATTTTTTGATCACATCGAGCACCCCGTCCGCCACAAAGCAGATGCAGTTTCCCGCCTCCCCCTCCTCAAAGATCCGATCCCCCTTATTCAGGCGAAAGACGAGCATCTGTCTGGAGAGATATTGGATCTCCGATTCCGAGAGATTGGAAAAGAGCGGAATTCCGACCAGCAGGTCGTATATCTTGCTTTTCTCGTACTGATCCATTTCTTTCATGGGCACATCCTTGCTTTATCGGTTCCTTTTTTATCTCTCTTATCCTTATTATCTATTATCATAATCCTTACCCGCTTTTGATCGGCTGCGCAAGGACTCTGTTGGGTATCAGAGGGAGAAAAGATCGAATTCGGGAGCATCGGTAGAAAAATTGGGGCAGGAAGAAGCTTCTTTCTTGACAGGAGTGACCTGCTGGCATATTATTGTCCTTTTAATTTTCAACCGGACGATGGGCGAAAACGGCATGGATCTCAAATTCCGCATCACAATCATCGCACTGGCACTGATCCTTTCAGGAGCTGCCATCTATTGGATGTTTGATGCCGATACAGAGGATTCCCAAGTCATCGATTCCCGGCAGGAAGAGCAGGAATCGATCGTGCATCTCTATTTCGGAGATCAGCAGGCCGCATTTCTCGTCCCTGAGGCCCGGCCGATTTTCCACAGCCCCGATGCCGAATCCAAGGGCAGGGCCATCGTCGAAGCCTTGATCCGGGGCCCCGAAGGCCCTCTTTTAGAAACCCTTCCGGCCGGAACCCGTCTGAGGAACTTTTCCCTGCAGAGGGCTGTCGCGTTTGTCGATCTGAACGAGGCGGTGCAAAAGAACCATCCGGGCGGGAGCGCATCTGAGCTGTTGACGGTCTATTCTCTGGTGAACTCCCTGGTCGAAAATATCGAAGGGATCGAATCCGTCAAGATTCTGATTGACGGGAAACAGGTAAATACCCTCGCAGGTCATATGGATCTGGGAGCGGCCATACCCATGAACAGGCAGACCATCCGATGAAAAAGAGCAGAATCGAACGGATCCGGAATATCGGGATCATCGCGCATATCGATGCGGGAAAGACGACGGTAACTGAGCGAATCCTATACTATACGGGCCGCTCCTACAAGATGGGCGAGGTCCATGACGGCGAGGCCGTGATGGACTGGATGGTTGACGAGCAGGAGCGGGGCATCACCATCACCTCTGCCGTCACCACCTGTCAGTGGAAGGATTATGATATCCAGATCATCGACACCCCGGGCCATGTGGATTTCACCATCGAGGTGGAGCGTTCCCTGCGGGTGCTGGACGGCGCGGTAGGCGTCTTCTGCGGCGTGGGCGGCGTGGAGCCCCAGTCCGAGACGGTCTGGCATCAGGCCGACAAGTACAAGGTTCCCAAGCTGGCCTTTGTCAACAAGCTGGACCGGATCGGCGCGGATTTCTTCTCTGTGGTGGAACAGATGAAGAAAAGGCTCGCGGCCAACCCCCTCATCATCGAGCTTCCTGTGGGGATCGAGGATACCCTGGTCGGGGTCATCGACCTGATCCACATGAAGCAGATCATCTGGGACGATGACAGCCTTGGGGCCACCTTCACGGTGGAGGAGATCGAGGAAGCCCATCTGGAAAAAGCCCGGGAATACCGGGAGAAGCTGCTGGAGACCCTGGCCGAGGCCGATGACGGGATCATGGAAGCCTATCTCTCCGAGACCGAAATCACCGATGAAGATCTGATCGCGGCCATCCGCAGGGCAACCCTCGGGCTGAAGCTAGTACCGGTTCTCTGCGGCTCGGCACTTAAAAACAAGGGCATCCAGCCGCTTCTGGACGACATCGTCCGCTTTATGCCCAGCCCCACGGAAGTCCCGCCCATCAAGGGTGTCAATCCCAAAACCGAAGAGAGCGTCACCTGTCTGCCCAAGGATAACGATCCGCTGGCGGCCCTCATCTTCAAGGTCTCCATGATAGAGGGGCGCAAGCTATCCTTTGTCCGGGTCTACAGCGGCAGGCTGAAGGCCGGCGGAGATGTCTTCAACCCCTTTCTCAACAAAAAGGAGAAATTGGCCAGAATCCTGAAGATGCACGCCAACAAGCGGGAGCGGGTCGATGAGACGGGCCCCGGAACCATTGTCGGCGTGGTGGGGCTCAAAGATTCCGGAACCGGAGAGACCTTGTGTTACGCGGATCATCCGGTGATTCTGGAGCGGATCGAATTTTATGAGCCGGTCATCTCTGTGGCCATCGAGCCGAAGACCCATGCGGATCAGGAGAAGCTGGAAGAGGTGCTCAAAAAGTTTCTGATGGAGGACCCGACCCTGCAGGTCAAGACCGACGAGGATACGGGCCAGACCATCCTTTCCGGGATGGGAGAGCTGCACCTGGAGGTCATCATCAGCCGGATGCTGCGGGAGTTTCAGACCCAGGTCAATGTGGGCAAGCCCCAGGTGGTCTATCGGGAGACCATTCAAAAAGAGGGCACGGGATCGGCGGTCTTTGACCGGGAGGTGGCCGGCCAGCACCATTTCGGCGAGGTTCAGATCAAGGTGGCCCCCCTTTCCCGGGGAACCGGAAACACCTTCACCTCTGAGCTGCCCCAAGGACGGCTTCCCGCGGAATTCATCCCCGCCATCGAAAAGGGGGTGATGGAGTCTTTCGACAGCGGCTCGTTGATGGGATATCCGGTGGTGGATGTCGGTGCGGTTCTGGTCGGCGGCTCCTTTAAAGAGGGAATGGCCACAGAGCTGGCCTATCGGGTGAGCGCCTCGATGGCCGCCAGAAATGCCTTGGAGAAAGCAGGCCCCACGCTTCTCGATCCCATCATGGATGTGGAGGTCTTTGTGTCGGAGGATTTTATGGGGGAGGTGATCGGGGATATCAATTCCCGAGGCGGCCGGATCGAGTCGATCGAGCCCCGGGGCGTACTGCAGGTGATCGAGGCCACGGTTCCCCTGGCAAAGATGTTCGGCTATTCCACGGATCTGCGCTCGGCCACCCAGGGTCGGGGGACTTTTACCATGCAGTTTGCCCGGTTCGATAAGGCTTAAAGCTGAGGTGAGTTTCGAATTTTAAAGGATTTTTTAACCACGGAAAACACGGAAAACACGGAAAAAAGCTGGGTTCGGTTGCTGTATAAAGATCAAAATCCGGATTGTAAAGCACTTTATAAACCACGGAAAACACAGAAAACACGGAAAAAAAGCTGGGTTCGGTTCGCTGCATAAAGATCAAAATCCAATGAATCTTCCGTGTGTTCCGTGTGTTCCGTGGTTTTTGTCCTTTTTAAAGACGGAATTCATGGGCAAAATAGAAGTGGAGCTGTCTACCGCCAGCGGGGCCTTCTCACCGGCTCCTTCTCCTCCTCTTCCCTTTTTGCCTTTGCCGCCTCCCGGTCGATCTTTTGGAGGGTCTTTTTCACCTCCTCCTTCTGATCCCCGATGATTCCCCCCTTCAGTGCCCGGTTCAGGTGAAATGCCGCGGTCTTGAAATCTCCCTTTTTATAATGGTAGATCCCCAGATAGTAATGCCCCTTCCCGGGATCGTCACCCCTGCCATAGGCTTCGGCCAGAAAATAGTAGATCGACGGATCGTAATCCGGATGGGTCTCCAGCAGTCGATCCAGGGTTTTGGCGGCCTGGTGGTATTCCTTCTTTTCCAGTTGAATCCTTCCCAGATAGAAGCGGGCGATCGGATACTCCGGATCTATGCTGACCGCGCCCTTCAGCGCCTTTTCCGCGTCTTCGTACTGGCCGTCCATCAGATAGATCCTCCCCAGATCCGCAAGGATGACCGGATCGAAGATCCGCTGCTCCAGCGCCGATTTCAGATATTTGAGCGCCTCGCCTCTCAACCCCTTTCGGTCCAGCAACAGGCCGTAGCCGTAATCGATATAAGGGGATTGTTTTGCCGGATCATCCAGCCCGGAGCGGAACCAGTTTCCCGCGATGTCCGGGTGGATGTACAGCGCCACCAGCCGGACATGCGCTTTGGCAAAAACTTCGGAGGACTCTTTATTGGCCGTTGAGGAATTCTGCGGGTTTTTTTCCAGCCACGATTCCAGAGAGGCGATCCGCTCTTCGGCCGCGGGATGGGTCATCAGATAGGCCGGGATGATGTCGGAGCCGAACCAGTTCTTTTCCCGGATCTTTTTCAAGATCCGCAGAAGCCCTCTTGCGCTGTAGCCGGCATCGGAGAGATATTTCAGCGCAAGAGAGTCGGCCTGACGCTCATCCTCCCGGCTGAAGGCAAGGGATAGAGACTGGTTCGCGGCCATGGAGCCGATGGTTACGGCATTGGCCGCGGCCCCTGCGCCGCTGGCTCCCAGTAGAATGCCTGCGGCAATTCCGGCAAGGGTTGCCAGATTGATCTTAGAGGCTCGCTGGATCTTTTCCGAGATATGGCGGGAGATCTCATGGGCAATCTCGTGTGCCAGAATCCCGGCAAGCTCCTCCTCGCTCTCCATTGCGGCCATCAGGCCGCTGTTGACGAAGATATTTCCGGCAGGCCCTGCAAAAGCGTTATAGACATCGGCCTTGATCACATAGAAATGATAGGGGAAAGGGGTCGGGGGCTGGGAGGCCAGCAGCTTTTGGCCGATCCTTCTCACATACTCGGTAATGACCGGATCTTCTATGAATTCGAACTCTTTGCGGACGAGTTCCATGAATTCGATCGAGAGCTTCTCCTCCTCCTGGATGGTGAGGGCATGGGCCGGGATGGCCGATTGGGTGAGGATCAGGAGGACGAGGAGCCATGTCCATCGGTATCGGGTCTTGAAAAAAATCATGAATTTCCCTATAATTGATAATGTTGCCGTAATGGTGACGGATGCTCTTGTAATCTACTACAAAATAGGGTAGAGATCAAAATAGTTCTTTACAAGAGCGAAAAAATGGAATAAGAGAATATAGACAAATGATCTGTTCGGGTTGCCGGAGGTCATGGAGGCAGAGCGGTCATTTGTAAAAGATTTTGGACGCCGATTAAAAAATTTAATAGGGTATCGATCGTGAAGACGTGAAGAGAAGATGGATGAGGTGCTGATTTGGGGTCTTCATGATGATCGGTGGCATAAAGATTGCAATGGTTGTGGGCGGCTCATTTTTTGAAATGGGTTGTTGAATTGAATGAAGCAATCTTTAAACCTCTGTAGCGGAAATCAGGATGCAATAGAATGCGAAGAATCGGAACCGCACG
>JAABSZ010000120.1:0-12144 GCA_011390135.1 Desulfobacteraceae bacterium
GCCCGTGCTGCAGTTGGACATGGCCGATCTCATGCGCGAGGACTGCGGCCGCGGCATCTTCGCTCCGGCAGCAGCGGAGCAGGCCCCGGGTGACGAAGATCAGGCCCCCGGGCGCGGAGAGCGCGTTGATGTCGTCCGAATCGAGGATCAGGAAATGGTATCCGCCATAGGTCTGGGGCATGTCCGAGACCTGCGCGAGGCTCTGGCCCAGCAGGTTGACGTACTGGTTGGCATTGGTATCGGAATAGGGGCGATACTTTTCCAGGATGACCGCGCCCACGGTCCGGCCGATGTAATACTCCTGCTCCGGGGTGATGTCGGTGAAGGTCTTGGCCACCGCGTGTCCGCTTCGGGTCAGGGATGCGGCCTGGTTCTGAGAGATCAGACCGGTGGAGGCTGCGATATTGGAGCCGACTTCGGTGATCTGGCCCATGGTCTCGCATCCGGCCAGCAGAGCGGCCAGAGCCGGGCCTGCTGTGATGGCCAACCCGGTTTTGCCCGCGGAAATCAAAAAAGCCCGTCGGTTTCTGTCGGTCTTCATTGCACACCTCCTTCAGGGGAAAGATCCCCCTCGCGAATAAAGCGGCGCATCTCATCTCCGGAGACGGTGAAGCCCTCCATCCGATCCACCCATCCGTAGTCGAGGTTAGGATTGGCCGACTTGTGTGCCCCCTCCACCTGTTTGTTGAAGCCCTTTCCGGCCAGCGCAACCTCCTCGCCCGATGCGTACCGATCTACGTCCGCAGCACCGGCCTTCAAAACGATCTCCTTGGGCGTCAGGGCCGATGCATGAATCCATCCGGGGCCGATTTTGGCCCAATCGCCCTTTTCCGTCTGCACCTGCACCTTTGCGCCATAGGATAATGTGGTGACGAGGCGGCCCATGAAAGAGGGCGTGGATCGAACCTGTGCATCCTTCACCTGAACGCTCATGGTCTGGTTTCCGTCAGCGATGGCGGGGAAGGGAATGATCATTACGACGATCAACAGGGCAATGAGAGCCCGGATTATCTTTCGATGGATTATACCTTCTCTTGCGATTTCTTCCTGGAAAACGGAATGCGGGCATGAATTTTTCATCAGTCACACCTCAAATTGGCATAATTGTTTATGATATATTAGTTGGAGACATAGGCGAACACCGCCTGAAAATCCTTTTTCTCCGAAAGCAAGTCTTCCTGATTTTTCGACATTGTTCGTTCCTCCAGCTCCTGAACCAGCTCCTAAATTATGTCCTAAATTATGTCCAGCATCGGCTTTTCTCACCCCCTCTCGATGTTATTATCCATTCGATCCATATATATCGCCCGAAACAAATGATTACAAGAGGAATGAAAACCATTTTCCGAGCGCATCGTGCTTAAACTAACAGATCTGAAAAGGTTTGAAAATGATTTTGTGATATTAAAAAAATGGTGTTCATGCCTTTCCGTCGCCGATAAATAAAGGCTTGACAAAAATCCATAAAGCTATAGAATTTCCAATTTAATTTGGTTTTCGTTCGACCCTCTCTTGGCCAATAAACATCCTAAACTATTGTTTGGGCTTATAAAAAAAACCCGAACCGGCCATCTGCTGCCATCCTCTGCTCCCCGCTCAATATGGCCGGAACATCGGGAAAAAAATATCATCAACCGGAGGAAAATTCATGACATCTAAACGCCCTATGCCCCTGGGCCGTAAGCTGGGAATCGCCACCCTTCTTTTCTCTCTTGCCGCGATCATCCCCTTTACCACCCTGGCCATCCTTTCTGTCGAAACCGCCAGAGACTCCTTTATCCAGGACAGATTCGAGCAGTTGCGTTCGATCCGGGAGATCAAAAGAACCCAACTGCAGAATCATTTCCTCAAGAAACGACAGGATATGAAGGTACTGGCCGAGACCGTAAAAAGTTACGAAAATGGCGCATTTGAAAAGCTCCATACGGTCCAGGAGTTGAAAAAGGCGCAGTTGGAAGAATTCTTCCAGAAGATCCGCAACGACATTCTCACCCTCTCGAAAACTCAGGATATTCTAAAGGTCTATCAAAACCTTCGTGATTACCATGATGAGATGCTCACCGGCTTTGATGAGCCCTACGACATCTCCACCCCTGAATATCAGGGGATCTATGAAGCAGACAGCGGATATCTGATCGATTTTGTAAAGACATACGGCTACCATGACATGCTTCTAATCTGCGCGTCCCACGGCCATGTGATGTTCACCGCGGCAAAAGATGCCGATCTGGGATCGAATCTCCGGTACGGCCCCTATAAAGATCAGGCCATTGCCCATCTATGGGAGAAGGTGGTTCAGACAGATGATCTGGTTCTGGAAGATTTCTCCGCATACGCGCCCAACCGGGGACGACAGGCCGCGTTCATCGGCGCGCCCCTGCACAATGGCAATGGGGAGATCATAGGCGTGATCGCGCTCCAGATTCCGGTGGAGCCGATCCATAAGATCATGCACCGCCGGGAGGGGATGGGAAGGACCGGGGAGACCTATCTGGTGGGAGAAAAAGATGGCCGGGTCCGCTTCAAAAGCGATCTGCAGACCCTGGGAGATGGTAAATACGTCATCGGACATGATATCACCGATACGGTGACGCCCTACATCGAAGCCGCGCTTTCGGGAAAAAGCGGAGAGGCAATCTTTACGGATAGCTCCGAAGACCTGGTGATTGTAGCCTATGACCCGCTGGAGATCGAGGGGCTTCACTGGGCCATGATATCAAAAGTCGATCTCGAAGAAATCATCGTTCCCGAACTGGCCGGCGGAGAGGATTACTTCCGGAACTATATCGAGGAGTACGGATACTATGATCTCTTTCTGATCCACCCCGAAGGCCGGATCTTTTATTCGGTAAACCGGGAGCCGGACTACCACTCGAACATCATTGACGGGAAGTATGCTGATTCCAATTTCGGGACCCTGGTGCGGCAGGTACTCGAAACCCGGGAATTCGGCATGGCCGATTTTGCCCCGTATGAACCTTCGGGAGAGGCTCCATCCGCGTTCATGGCCATCCCGTTCACAGACCCGGAGAATCGAGTCGAACTGATCGCTGCGGTACAGCTTCCGGCCACCGCGATCAATGGGATCATGCAGGAGCGGACCGGACTCGGCAGCACCGGCGAGACCTATCTGGTCGGCGCAGACTTTCGGATGCGCTCCAACTCCTACCAGAATCCAAAAACACATTCCATCCGTGCCTCCTTTGCCGATCCGGCCACAGGAAGCGCAAAGCATGATGCAATACGGGCCGCACTGGCGGGCGAGACAGGAGAGGATATCCTGATGGATTATCAGAACCGGCAGGTACTCTCGGCCTATGCGCCGGTCGATATCTTCGGGGTCCGCTGGGCCATCGCGGCCGAGATCGGCCGGGATGAGGTGATCAATGAATCCAGGGCCGCACAGATTCTTTTAAAGAAGGTATGGACAATCGGATTGATCTCGGGCGCGATCATCCTTGGGGTGATTCTCTTCAACGCTCTATGCATCCGGGGTCTCATCAGGACTCTGCGGGGGGTCATCAACGATCTTTACATGGGGGCAGAGGAGACAGCATCTGTCTCCACCCAGGTCTCGGCATCGAGCCAGTCCCTTGCGGAAAATGCCTCCCAGCAGGCCGCATCCCTGGAGGAGACCGTCTCCTCGCTGGAGGAGATGGCTTCCATGACCCGGCAGAATGCGGATCATTCCAGAACCGCAAAAGCCCTGATGGAGGAGACGAACCGAACCACAGCCGAGGCCCGGGAGGAGATCGACCGGCTTGCAGCTTTCATGTCCGAGATCTCCGAGGCCAGCGATGAGACCTTCCGAATTGTCAAAACCATCGATGACATCTCCTTCCAGACCAACCTGCTGGCTCTGAATGCCTCGGTGGAGGCGGCCCGGGCCGGAAAGGCCGGCGCGGGATTTGCCGTGGTGGCCCAGGAGGTGCGGAATCTCGCGATGCGGGCATCGGAGGCCGCGAAAAATACGGCCGGACTCATCGAAAATACGGTGCAGAAGATCAAGGAGGGAGAGTCCTTTGTCAGGGAAAATCATAAGGCGTTTACAAAGGTCTCTGAAAGCGCGGATCAGGTGGCGACGCTGATCTTCGAGATCTCCGCTGCATCGGATGAGCAGGCCCGGGGCATCGAGGGGATCAATCAGGTGGCTTCAGAGATGGATCAGATGGTTCAAAACATCGCGGCCCATGCCGAGGAGAATGCCGGTTCATCAGAACAGATGAAGGGGCAGGCCGGACAGATGCAGGAGATCGTGGCCGCGCTCGCGGCTCTGGCAGGAACGGCCCGAAGTCACGGCAAAAAGCCTCTGGTGGATGGCCGCTCCCCGGAACCGGAAATGGAGAAATCGCTTCCGGGGAAAGAGAATGGCCATCTCCTGCCGGCCCCGAAACAGCGCATCGCCGGCCGATAAATCCTATCCGCACTTCTCGTCGATAAAGCGGAAATAGGCCCCAAGGCCGTTTTTGATGGGAACCTCGATGATCTCCGGCACCTCAAAGGAGGGGCGCGCGGCTTAGTCCTTGACATCGGCCTCCCTTCTGTTCATTATAGAATGCTTTTTAAAACACGCGATTCAGCCGAATGGCGCAGCAGGAAAAAATATAGACCGGTATTTTTTTATAAGGAGAGACAGACAAGACCATGGTGCCCATCATCTCCATCGTCGGAACCTCGGGCTCCGGCAAGACCACGCTGCTGGAAAAGCTGATCCCGGAGCTGAAAAACCGGGGATACCGGATCGGAACGATCAAGCATGTCTTTCACGGCCTGGAATTCGACCAGGAGGGAAAGGATACCTGGCGTCACAAGGCGGCCGGCGCGGCCGGTGTGATCGCGGCCTCGGGAAACAGGATCGCGCTCTTCAAGGATAACGGCTGCGACTCTCTCGACAGCCTTGCCCTCTACCTTCAGGACATGGACATCATCATCACAGAGGGATACAAGCGGGAGAACCGGCCCAAGATCGAGGTGGTGCGGGCCGCCACAGGAAAGCGGCCCATCTTTGCCGGAGATCCGACCCTTTTGGCATTTGCCTCGGATGGGACCATCGATGCCGAGGTTCCGGTCTTCTCTCTGGAGGATATCGCGCGGTTGGCAGATCTGATCGAGACGAAATTTTTGAAGGACCGATAATTTGAGTTGCTTTTTTTAAAAATAAGGATTAAACTTTAGGATTATAGTCGGTAACGGTTTGACTATGGTGAGGACTTTATCCCGAAAAAAGGCTCGATCATCGAAAAAACCGGCAGATCGGCAGGGTGGAAAATAACCATCATACTCGATGATGGAAAGAAAGGGGCGAGATAAGTTTGAAGAATATCGAGGTTAAGGTCTACGACAACGACCTTGAGAAGGCCATGCGGATACTGAAGAAAAAGATCCAGAACGATGGCCTTTTCAAGCGGCTGAAGCTGAAGAAGAGCTATGAGAAGCCGAGCGAACACCGGCGTCGGAAAGAACGGGAATCCCAACGGCGCCTGCGGATTGCAGCCGCAAGAAGAAAATATCGGTAGTCCCCGATTTCGACAGACGATCTCACCCGGCACGATCTGTGCCGGGTATTTTTTTGAAAAGAAACAACATCCATGACAGCGACCCAGCAGAGATATGATGACTGCCTGACCGCCATGTACGGCCTCCGGCGCTTCGGCATCAAGCTGGGGCTTTCCACCATCCGCGGCATCCTCGCGGGGCTGGAAAATCCCCACACAAAATACCGGATCATCCATGTGGCCGGAACCAACGGTAAAGGCTCTGTTGCCTCCTCCCTCAGCACGATCCTCCACCTGGCCGGATACAAGACCGGCATCTTCACCTCACCGCATCTGGTCCGCTACAACGAGCGGATCTGCATCGACAACCGGCAGATTTCCGATGAAGCGGTTATCGAGGGGTATCATGCGGTCAAAGAGGCCCGCGGTGCGGACCGGGAGCTGACCTTCTTCGAGTTTTCGGCTGCCATGGCCTTTTATGAGTTCAACCGGCAGAAGGTGGACTGGGCCGTGATCGAGACCGGCATGGGGGGCCGGCTGGATGCGACCAATGTCTGCACCCCGGAGTTGAGCATCATCACCAACATCTCCCTGGAACACCAGATGTATCTGGGCAATAAACTCTCGGAGATCGCGCAGGAGAAGGCCGGCATCATCAAAAAAGAGGTCCCGGTCATCACGGCCGCGCGGCAGGATTCCGTGATCACAGCCATCCAGAAAAAGGCCCTGGAGATGTCCGCGCCGCTTTTCCGGCTCGGAGAGGATTTCAAGGTGCGGCGCTGCCCCAACGGAACCTTCCACTATTACGGCATGGAAGAGACATTGAAGGGAATGCGGACCGCACTGCCCGGATATCACCAGGTGGACAACGCGGCATTGGCCATTGCCGCATGTGAGGTACTGCGCGAAAGGGGAGTCGATCTGCCGGAGAGGGCGATCCGAAACGGGCTTGCGACGGTTCAGTGGCCTGGCCGGCTCGAAGTGGTCTCCCAAAATCCCTTTATCCTGCTGGACGGCGCGCACAACCTAATGGCCGCGCGCAATCTGGCCAGCCATTTTGCAAAGGATCTCTCCCACAAGCGGATCATTCTGGTGGTCGGCATTCTCGATGACAAGCCTTACAAGCAGATGCTCCAGGCTTTGCTGCCGGTCTGCGCCAAGGCCATTGTGACCCGCGCACAGACCGAAAGGGCTCTGCCGGCACAGATCCTGCTGGAAGCCGCAAAAGAGGAGATCGCGGATGTGGAGATTGCCCCGGATGTTCCAAATGCCGTGGATCGGGCGCTGGAGACCGCAGGACCCGATGATGCGGTCTGCATCGCCGGCTCCCTCTATGTGGTGGGGGAGGCCCGGGAGCATCTTGAGAAGAAAGGCTTTTTTGCCGCAACCGGTTGAGCGAACTGATCAAAAGTTCGGTTTATCATTCCAGGGGCGTTTTCCCTCTTGACTTTGCCCCGCTCTCGATGGTATTAACACAGGACAGTAAGGATGTGCGCCCGTAGCTCAGAGGATAGAGCGTCAGCCTCCGGAGCTGAAAGCCGCTGGTTCGACTCCAGCCGGGCGTACCATATCCCCCCTTCCCAAGAAGATCCGAAACCATTGTCCCGCATGTCCTATTCCGCTTTTTCAACCGCATCCTTTAAGAGGCTTGCTTTTTAAATCCGGGTGATTATAGTTGGCTCATTATGAAAAATGACAATGAGAAAAACGAGAAGATCCCGAGTCCCAAGGAACTCGAGAAGGAGATCAGCGAATTCCTCGCCAAGAAGTTCGGCGGCGAAGTCAAAATAGTATCCCCGTCGGAGATCCCCCACGCCCTGAGCCTGGAAAGGGGCGCCGAAGGTTCGTCCAAAGGCCGCAAGGGGATCGAGTTCGATCTCAAGCCCCAGGAGCTGGTAGATTATCTGGACCAGTACCTGGTGAAGCAGGATGATGCGAAGGCGGTGCTTTCCACCAAGATCTGCACCCATTTCAACCGCATCCGGCGGGCCCGCCACCAGGGGAACGAGGCCGGGGATCTGGTCGGCAGCATCAAGAACAATGTGCTGATGATCGGCCCCACCGGCGTGGGCAAGACCTACATGATCAAGCTGATCGCCAAAAAGATCGGCGTTCCCTTTGTGAAAGGGGATGCCACCAAATTCAGCGAGACCGGCTATGTGGGCGGCGATGTCGAGGATCTGATCCGGGATCTGGTGAGAGAGGCCGACGGCGATGCAGAGCTGGCCCAGTACGGCATCGTCTATATAGATGAGATCGACAAGATCGCGTCCAGCCAGAACATGATCGGCGCGGATGTCTCCCGCACCGGGGTGCAGCGGGCACTCCTCAAGCCTATGGAGGAGACCGAGGTGGAGCTGAAGACTCCCCATGATCCCATCTCCATGATCCAGGAGATCGAGCGGTTCCGCAGAACCGGACAGCGGGAGAACCGGACCGTCAACACGAAAAACATCCTCTTCATCATGAGCGGAGCGTTCAACGGGCTCGACGATATCATCAAAAAGCGGCTCACCCATCAGAACATCGGCTTTGGCGCGAAGATGAAGCAGTATGATGACGCGGCAGAGCTGTTGCAACAGGTTCGAGCGGAAGATCTGACCGTGTTCGGCTTCGAGTCCGAGTTCATCGGACGGCTGCCGGTGGTCTCTGTCTTTTCCCATCTGAGCGAAGATGACCTCTTCACGGTGCTCAAAAACCCGAACAACCCGGTGATTTTAAGCAAAAAGCTCGACTTTTCCGCCTATGACATCGATGTCAAATTTGCAGATGAAGTTCTCCGGACTCTCGCGGGCAAAGCCTTTACTGAGAAGACCGGAGCCCGGGGGCTGGTGAGCGCGATCGAAAAGGCGCTGATGCCATTTGAAAAGGCGCTGCCCTCCTCTTCGGTAAAGCGGTTTCCGGTGACCCAGGAGATTTTGAAAGATCCGAAAAAGTCTTTGGCCGATCTCATCGCATCTCCGGATGCCGAAGAATTCCAAAAGATATTTGCGACCCTTCGGGAGCAGGAGAGAGACGAGATCTCGGCCTATGTGACAGCGCGGAAGAAGCTCTTTTCCCAGAAGGCCGGCCTTACGCTGACCCCGCTCCATATCGAAGCGATCTCCGACTACTATTCCACCCACATCGCGGATGTGGAGAGCGTGGTCCGAAAGATCAAATACTTCGCAGACGAGATCAAGCGGATCGAACTCTACTTCTACAAAAACCATGACATCAATATCGTCATGGAGGATGACGCGGTCCACTATCTCATCAAGCAGTTCATCGACAGGGAGTTCAAGCTCAAAGACATCTACAAGACCCTGACAGACCGCTTTGAATACGGCATGAAACTCGTCCGGGAGAAGACCGGAAGAAACCGCTTCTTCATCACCAAAGAGGCCATCGAGGACCCGGACGCCTATATCCGAAATCTTCTGCAGATATCGTGATTTCATGGTAGTGGCTGGTGGATAGTGATTCGTGGCTGTCCCCTCAGCAAGCTTACGCAGATATTGTAATCTCATATATATAAGGTCAACCCATCCATGATCGGTATATCGAAACTCTATTGCAACACAGTGGAGCCCTCGGACGCGCTCCGGTACGGGCGCCATTCGGGACAGCTTCCCTCCCATCTGCTCCAGTTCTCAAAAGACAAGCGGCCCGTGGTGGTCTGGAACATCACCCGGCGCTGCAACCTCAAGTGCGTCCACTGTTATGCCCATGCCAAGGACATCCCCTTTGAAAACGAGCTTTCCACCCGAGAGGGCAAAGGGCTGATCGACGATCTGGCCCAATTCGGATCACCGGTTCTGCTCCTTTCCGGGGGCGAGCCCCTGGTGCGGAAGGATCTTCCGGAGCTTGCCGCATATGCGGTGGAAAAGGGGATGCGCGCGGTCATCTCGACCAACGGAACCCTGATCACCCCTGCGATTGCGGCCACCTTGAAAGAGATCGGCCTCTCCTATGTGGGCATCAGCCTTGACGGCTTAGAGCCGGTCAACGACCGGTTCCGGGGAGTCAAGGGCGCATTTGCAAAGGCCATTCAGGGGATTGAAAACTGCCAGGCGGCCGGCATCAAGGTGGGGCTGCGCTTTACGGTCAACAAGGCCAATGTCACGGAGATCCCGGGAATCTTCGATCTGCTGGAGGAGATGGAGATCCCCCGGGTCTGCTTCTACCACCTGGTCTACGCGGGAAGGGGATCGAAGCTGGTGGAGGATGACTTGAGCCACGAGGAGACCCGGGCCGCGGTCGATCTGATCATGGATCGGACCCGTGACCTCCACGACCGGGGCAAGCCCAAAGAGGTGCTGACGGTGGACAACCATGCAGACGGCCCCTACCTTTACATGCGCCTGTTGAAAGAGGACCCGGAGCGGGCAAAACAGGTGCTGGAGCTGCTTGAGATGAACGAAGGTAACAACTCGGGCCGGGGCATCGGCTGCGTAAGCTGGGACGGCGAGGTTTATGCGGATCAGTTTTGGCGCCACAAGAGCTTCGGCAACATCCGGAACCGCCCCTTTTCAAAGATCTGGACAGACCCCGAAGACGAACTGCTGATTCAGCTCAAGGAGAAGAAGAAGCATGTCAAGGGAAAGTGTGCCTCCTGCTGCTGGCTCGACATATGCGGCGGCAATTTCCGGGTGCGGGCAGAAGCCCTGACCGGCGATGTCTGGGCCCCGGACCCGGCCTGTTACCTCACGGATTCTGAGATCTGCGGCTGAGATCTTCGGCTGAGATCTGCCCCTAAAACAAAGGAGTTTTAAAAAAATGCTCTTCCCTGATTATCGCGCGCGGCGCATGCGGCAAAGTGAGACCTTCCGGCGGATGGTCCGGGAGACCGCTCTTTCTCCGGATGACTTTATCCTGCCCCTCTTTGTCATATCCGGAAAAGGGGTGAAGAACCCCATCTCGTCGATGCCGGGCCATTTTCAGCTCTCCATCGACAACCTGGTCAAGACCGCAAAAGAGGCCTGGGACGCGGGGGTCCCTGGGGTGATCCTCTTCGGGATTCCCGAGAAGAAAGATCCCCTGGCCACCTCGGCCTATGCCAAGAACGGCATTGTCCAGCGGGCCGTAAAAGAGTTGAAGAACCGGATTCCGGATCTTGCGGTGATCACCGATGTCTGCCTCTGCGAATATACGGATCACGGCCACTGCGGGGTGGTGGAGAAGGGGATCATCGACAATGATGCCTCTCTGGATCTCATCGCGCGCACCGCGCTCTCCCACGCGCAGGCCGGCGCGAACATGGTGGCCCCTTCAGACATGATGGACGGACGGGTGGCCGAGATCCGGGATATGCTGGATGAAAACGGCCTCACCCATGTGCCGATCATGGCCTATTCGGCCAAATACTGCTCCGCATTCTACGGCCCCTTTCGCCAGGCGGCCCAATCTGCGCCCCAGTTCGGGGACCGGCGCACCTATCAGATGGACCCGGCCAACGCACAGGAGGCGATCCGGGAGGTGACCATGGATGTAGAGGAGGGGGCAGACATCATCATGGTCAAGCCCGCGCTCCCCTACCTCGATGTCATCTGCCGGGTCCGACAGGAGATCGACCTGCCGATCGCTGCCTACAATGTCAGCGGCGAATTTTCCATGATCAGGGCCGCGGCCCAGATGGGCTGGATCGACGGGGATAAGGTGATGATGGAGACCCTGATATCCATCAAACGGGCCGGCGCGGACATCATCCTCACCTATTTCGCGACCGACGCGGCAAAAGCACTGAACAGGTAAAGAGAAAGCTATGGGTCATCCACATTCCAAAGGAAAAGGGGGCCATCCGGGTAAATCGGACGGAGCCCCCCGTCTTGTTGCCTGGGAGATCACCCGCAACTGCAACCTATCCTGCGTCCACTGCCGGGCCGCGGCCACTATGGGCCCCTACACCGGCGAGCTGGATACCGATGCCGCGTTGAACCTCGTGGACGAGATCGCGCAGGTCGGCTCCCCCATCGTGATCCTGACGGGCGGCGAGCCTCTGCTGCGGCCTGACATCTTCGAGATCGCCTCCTACGGCACGAAAAAGGGGCTGCGGATGGTCATGGCCCCCAACGGAACCCTCATAACCGAGGAGAATGCAAAGCGGATGGCCGAGTCCGGCATCCAGCGTATCAGCATCAGCCTCGACGGCGCGACAAAAGAGCGCCATGATGCATTCCGGGGGATTGAAGGGGCATTTGAAGGGGCACTGAAGGGGATGGAGCAGGCCAGGGCCGCGGGCATCGAGTTTCAGATCAACACCACCATCACCCAGGCCAATCTGGAAGAGATCCCGAAGATTCAGGATCTGGCCGTGGAACTCGGAGCTGTAGCGCATCATATCTTTCTGCTGGTTCCCACGGGCAGGGGCAAGTACATCCTGGATCAGGAGATCGACGCGCACCAGTACGAGGAGACCTTGAACTGGTTCTACGATCAGCGGGAGGAGACCCCCCTGCAGCTCAAAGCCACCTGCGCGCCCCATTACTACCGGATTTTACGGCAGCGGGCAAAGGCCGAGAACAAGAGCGTCACCTTCGAGACCCACGGCCTGGACGCAGTCACCCGGGGCTGTCTGGGCGGAACCGGCTTCTGTTTCATCTCCCACCGGGGCGTGGTGCAGCCCTGCGGATTTCTGGATCTCAACTGCGGAGATGTGACCCAGACGCCC
>JAABSZ010000121.1:0-12089 GCA_011390135.1 Desulfobacteraceae bacterium
TCCATTCAGGTGAAGTTCATAGACGATACGGATTACAAGACCCTTTATGACGAACTCCGGTTCCGGGTGCTCAGCATCACGGACCAATTGCCCCAAGGCGCGGACGAGCCCCGGTTCTTCTACATCAACACCCACGAATGGCTGCCGGTGATCATCGTCAACCTCAGCGGAGAGATCCCGCAGCACAGCCTGAAGCTCCTCTCGGACGAACTCAAATCCCAGCTCATCAATGTCGAAGGTGTGGAGAGCGTGGAGATCTCCGGGGAATATACCCGGGAATTCCATGTCTCCATCGACCCTGCACAGCTCCGCCGGTACGGAATCACCTTGGACCAGGCCATGAAGGCCATCGAATCGGCCAACACCAAGATCCCCACCGGCAGCTTCCAGAAAACAAGCGGAGAGTATATGCTCGACGCGGGCAAGCGCCTCTCCTCCCAGCAGGAGGTCCTCGATATCATCGTCCGACGGGACGGGGACGGCAATTTCGTCCGGGTGCGGGATCTCGTCACCAGCGCCCGGCTCAGCCACAGGGACCCCTCCACCATTCCGTCGGTCAACGGCGAGGATACCCTTCGGCTCCGGGTGGTCAAGACCGAGGGGGGAAATTCGATCGATATCTCTGAAACGGTCAAGGCCGTCTCCAGGGCATTTGAAAAGACCCATGCAAACGAGGGCATCCGGATCATCTTCACCAACGACTCCTCCTTCGAGATCAACGACTCCGTCAACACCCTCGGCGGAAACCTGATCCTGGGGATGAGCCTCGTCATGATCGTCCTCTGGATCACCCTCGGGTTCCGCAACGCACTGCTGACGGCAGTCGGCATCCCCTTCGCGTTCCTCTGCTCCGTCATCATCATGCATCTGGCCGGCGTCACCCTCAACACCATCAGCCTCTTCGCCTTTGTGCTGGTGACAGGGATCATGGTGGATGATGCGGTGATCATCATGGAGAACATCTTCCGCCATCTCCAGATGGGCAAATCAAGAAAAGATGCGGTGATCGACGGCACTGCCGAGGTGATGCTGCCGGTCTTCAGCTCCGCGCTGACCACGGTGCTCGCATTTCTGCCGATGCTGATCATGAGCGGCAGCACCGGGGAATTTTTCGCCCAGATCCCCAAAACCGTCACCTACGCGCTGATCGCATCCCTGCTCGAGGCCCTCTTCATCCTGCCGATCCATATCCTCGACTGGGGCCCCAAAGTCGAGGCCAAAGCCGTGGTGACCGAAGAAGAAGATCCTTTTCACCACCTGCGCCGGGGCGTATTCGCCCCCTTCTGGCGGATCTACCACTGGATACTGCAGCAGTTGCTTAACCACAAGATCCTCGCCTTTTCAGGGATCACGGCTCTTTTTGCCATAACCATGTCGATGCTGGTGCTCTCTATCATGGGGATCTCCATCAAGGGGATTCCGCTGATCAAGGTTCAATTCTTCCCGGGAAACTATTTCAGGTACCATGTGACCATCGCGATGCCCATCAGCACGCCGGTGGAGGTCACGGACGGCGTTGTTCGGGATATCTCGAAGTATATCATCTCTTTGGGGCCCGGCCAGGCCCATTCGGCAACCGGATCGGCCGGGTTTTACGAGGATGAGGACTACCAGCGCCACACCGGAAACAACTACGGCCAGATCGTGGTCACACTGCCCGAAGACGAGGACCGGAACTTTCCGGAAAACCCGGAAGACGATCCCATGCAGCACCTGACCTACATGCGCGAAAAGATCAGCCGGTTTGTCGCGGCCCGATATGCCGATTTCCCCCGGAAACCCGAGGTGAAGGTCTTTGAGGAGAGCGACGGCCCCCCCACAGGCAAGCCGGTCAACATCCGGGTCACGGCTTCTGATATGGGCCAGGCGGTTCAGGCGACCGATGCAATCCTCGGGTTCATGAGAAGCGAGCCGGAGCTGGAAGACCTGGTCGATCTCGACGACGACCGGCCTGAAAACCACCGGATCGTCAAATTCATCCCCAGATCCGAGGCCGTATTCGAATACGGTTTGATGCCGGGGCAGGTGACCGCGATGGTCGCGGCCGCGTTCAACGGCTACAATGCCGGAACCTTCCGGACATCGGACGAGGAGGTGGATCTCATGGTGCGCCTGGCAAGGGAGTCGGACACTGTCAATCCGACCCGCGCGGGCCTTTCGGACCCGGCCGACATCCTGGGTGTGCCGGTGGTGGAACACAGCGCATCCCCGGTGCTGCTGCGGGATCTGGTTTCGGTGGAATATGTGGCCGAACCCAATGTCCGGGCCAGGTACAAAGGGAGGCCCACCATCACCATCACCGCAGACATCGAACCGGGCTCGTCCCTGTCGGCCGCACGGGTTCAGGTGCTGGCGGAAAACTTCTTCGAAGAAAACCGGGATACCCTCTACGGCGCATCCCTCTCCTACGGCGGCGAGTTCGAATCGACCAGCCGCTCCTACACTTCGCTCGCCTTTGCCTTTCTCATCGCGATCATGGCCATATATCTGGTGCTCTCCTCCCAGTTCAACGACTATTTCCAGCCGGTGATGATCATCACCGCGGTCCCATTTGCCATCATCGGCGTAGTGATGGGGCTCTTCTTCAGCCGGACAACCTTCACCATCGGCAGCTTCATGGCCATCGTGGGGCTGGCCGGGGTCGCGGTCAACGATTCGCTGATCCTCATCGACTTCATGAATGCCCGGATGCGAAAGGGAAGGCTCCTGCGGGATGCCGTGATCGAAGCCTGTGCGGCCCGGATGCGGCCCGTGCTCATCACAACCGTCACGACCATTTTAGGGCTTCTGCCCATGGCCATCGGGATTCCGAGAAAGTCGATCTCCTGGGCGCCCATGGCCACCGCGTTCGTGGCCGGACTTTCGAGTGCTACGATTCTGGCGCTGTTGATGATTCCGGTGGAGTACGAGGCGTTTGAAAGGGCCAAGGGATTTTTCAGGGGGAGGCGGAGAAAGCATATGGATGCTGAATCTCACGAGGGGGAAGAGCCCATCGCTACAGAAAATGAAGAGGGGGGCGATTCGAACGCGGTTGCCGTGCCAGAAACGGAAGAGCTGACCGAGGGTGAAAATGAAGTACCGACCGCGCCGGGAATAGAGGAAAAAAATGAGAATGTCGATGATAGAGCATTGAAGGCGTGATGGATAGAGCAGCGCCGGGAAAGCCGCTTTCAGGATCGGTGAAAGGAGCCTCGTGGTGGTGGGGGCAGCCATCACTCCTCTTCAAAACCAAAAGTGTCAAAGCGGAGCGTTCGGCAGTTTTCCGTAACATCACGAATCGTTTTGTCGGATGCACCATCTTGTAATTGGGCTTGAATCTCCAAGGTCACCCGGACATCTGCACCAACGAGCTTTGTAAGATGCTGGATAACTTCATCGGCTATGCGCCCGGCTGCTCCCGCAATCAGTTTTTTGCGTCGTTCAGGCATATTGGATTACCCCGGATATTGCATTGTATTGCGCCTGAAAATAACATCGGCGCAATCGCCGGCACTATATATATCACTAAATTATTTACATTATAAAAATTATATTGTGCCATGATTGTGCTATCCATTTTTTGACGGCACAATACCATTCATATCCGCGGGGTACCACAAGGCCGCCCTCGTAGCCCCGACATGGAAAATCTTACCTTCTTTTTTCAGCTCGGCAATTAGCTTCTTAACCTGATTATCGGACAAGTCCGGGAGCACTTGCATAAGTTCCTTCAGGCGACTTCCGCTATCCGCATTTTCCTGTATGTGTTTAAGGAGCAAAGCCTTGTTGGTTTCTCGGTCCAAGCCCTTTTTGCGGGTATACGCACCCTTTTTATCGACCATTTTGTAAAAACGTCGGCTGAGGATGTGCTTTACCCCGCGGCCGCGGCCGAAGCGTTCGATAATGCCCTTGTCCACAAGCCATTGCAAGCGTTTTTGAAGAGCGTTCGGTATATTCTTCCCTCGATGCACACAATCCAGCAGCAAAAAATCCGCTGTACTGAAAAGGTTCAGCGTTTCTCGTCCAACTTTTTCAAGAAATTGGAGAAACCGGGGATCCTGTACCTTGCCGTCGAGATTCAGGACGACCTGGTATTGATCGGTGCCCGTGAAATCGGGTATCGATTTGCTGTCCTGGATACTCAATTCGTACATCAGGTTCATGCCCTGTCCAGAACGTTCCACAAGGCCGCATTTGGCAAGAATATCAGCGATGCGCCGATTCCGCGGCGACTGGCGGTCGAGTATATTTTCAGTTGTAATGCCGACCGGGAAGCCGCCCGGACTCTCTACCGTTAATCTGCGGGGATACTGCCTGATAAAGACACTGCCCCCAAGCTGATAGTCGCGATGGCTTACTGCATTCAGAACCGCTTCCCGGACGACCCGCTCGGAAAATGTCGGAATGTCGAGAACAAACAGTCCTGATTGAAAGTGCTGAACATCATTCCGAAGGTTGATCAGGTTCCATAATGGGTCGTAGAAACCGAAAAACCCCTGTCGGAACTCCCTTCTCTGCTGGGCCGGTCCTGAAGCACCGGACCTGCGATATTCGAAGATAAATTCAGCCTGCGCAAGATGCCTTCCAACCGCCTTGCGAGTACCGAACAAGACCATGGCCGCGTAGGTCATTTGATTGTCTGACAGGGCCTCGGCGTCGGAAAGAAGCTGATCGGGACTCAATGTCGCCAGGTTCTGATTGCCCGATTTGGCGATCCATCTTCGGCGGAAGTCTTCAACGGCATCCAGGTCAAGATCGTTCATTGATGCGCCTTGGCAAATTTCAGATGAGAAATCACGACCTGCTTCGGAAAATATCCGGCGTAACTCATCTTCTCCCATCGGAATTAGGGAATCCCCTCGCCGCGACCAATAGACACCTTCCGCCTTAATCGGCATCCCGGTCGGCCGGGCCGGAACATGAAAAGCCAGGACCCTTCCATCGGAATGTTGAACGTCACTGAAGGTGATATTCAAATAAAGCTTGTCAATCAAGCCTGATCTGGTTCGTTCCGGTTGCTGGAAAGCATGGGTTCCGAAAACTTTGCGGGGGCGCTTATCTGTAATGCCCAGTACAATGGAGCCTCCCCCTTCATTGGCAAGCGCGGCGCAGTATTTGACCAGTTCTTCAAAGTGAAAATTGTGGCGTGCGGTCTTGAATTCCAGATTTTCACCCTCTGTGCTATCAAGGATCTCATCAATTTTTTGTGGTTCCCAACTCACTTCGGCACCCCCCTTTGGCAAGCAAGTCTGCTATCTTATAATTCACGGTGGTCACGCTAAAATCGGGCTCGCGGCCGAAATGTTTCATGATATATGTTGTTCTTGCCGCTTTTTCCCCATCAACTTTAACGACAGCCAAAATGAATTGTTCGGGCTTATTCAGTGCGTTGAGTATTTCATTGCCATTATGACTCTCTTTTCTTGATGTCAGGATTATCGTTTTCAGATTGAGAGGTCTTTGCACCACCACTTACCACCCACTCATCCACCTCCGCCTGCTTGAATTTCCATAGTCGGCCGATTTTATGCCCTGGCATTTGCCGTTCGCTAATCAATTTATATACAGTGTCTCGTTTGACACCGAGATGCTCTGCAATTTCATCAACAGAGAGCCATCGATCAGCCATCTTTTTCTCCAGTCATGCTTTGCAAAAAATAGTTGTCTCGGGCCGATCACTAAAATCGGCAAAAAGAGAGGTTTGGTTATGGTTCAGCATCCGGAAACATCTATCCCAAAAGGCCAGGATAAACAACTCTAAACAATATCAGAGAGAAAGAAAATGTCAATCGGTTGTTATCGAGTTTATTACCCTTTAAATCGAATATAACCGAGTAGAAGCTTAATTCCCTTGACCTTGTCCTGTAGAATAGAATATCCTTCACCGATGAAAAGGAATTTATTTGCCGAGGAGTCTTGTCAGAAGACCAATCGAGCCAATTTACCATCGGGGGATTCAGAATGGATTTTTACACCATTTTCAATTGAGATTCCTTTTACAAGCAGTGATTGAAATCCGAGAAGGGAAGAAGGGGAATGAAGAGGGGAATTGTCATAACTAGTTGAATTGCCAGAACGATTGTTGTCCTGATCCGGATCTTCGCGGGATCTGCTGGCTGCGAGGATCGCGGAGGTTAGGGCAGTTATCAACTACCGGATTGCGCGGGTTCGGTTCTTTCTGGCCGAGGGGAGCCTGCTGGAGCGGCGGGGGGTTGTGCTGGAACAGGAAGGATAGGAAATCGTAGGCTTTCTACGGAACATGGAGAGAATACTATGAGAATAAGCTCCATTGAGGCGAACAATTTCAAGTCACTCGTCGATTTCAGGATAGAGCTTGCAAAGTTCAACTGCCTGATCGGATTGAACGGATCGGGCAAATCAACGGTCCTTCAATTCATAGATTTCGTCTCCCAGCTTGTCAGCGGAGACATGAAAGTCTGGCTGGACCAGCGGAAATGGAAATCTTCGGAACTCAAGTCGAAGCTGACGAAGAAAAAGGTGAATATCGACATATCGGTCTCTTTTGCAGATCGTGAGAACCGCCAAGTCGGTTGTTGGGATGCAAGTTACAACCCATCCATGAATCGTTGCACCCAAGAGCGAATCGAACTGTTTGAATCCATCCTCGAAGTGACCAAGGGGGAAATTCACATCCGGCATTTGCCGAACAGGTCGCAGGATGGGAAAGAGTGGAAGTCCATGGTCACGTTCGATTACGAAGGTTCCATCCTTTCGGCCTTGAAGGAAGAGCTGCTGCCCCATCCGATCCTTGAGATCAAAAAACTCATGAAAGGGGTCAAGTCTCTGGATCTGCTTTCACCCGAATACCTGCGCCAGCGAACAAGAGAATCTTCCGGATCGCTGGGTCTGGGCGGTCAGAAGCTCACGGCATTTCTCTATGAGCTTGGAATGCCGAGGCGTCAGGAATTGACGAAACGATTGAAGGATGTTTACCCACAGCTTGAAGACCTGCGGATCAAATCGCTGCGGTCCGGCTGGAAACAGTTGGAGATCACAGAGGGATATGAGGGCCGGGAATCGGACATTCTTTTCCCACAGATGATCACAGAAGCCCGCCATATCAACGATGGAATGTTGCGCCTGATCGCCATTCTGGCCGAGCTTCAATCCAGCCACCGCTTCCTGCTGTTCGACGAAATCGAGAACGGCATCAATCCGGAACTTGTTGAGTTCGTCATCGAAGCGCTGACATCGACCGAAAAGCAGGTGCTTGTCACGACGCACAGTCCCATGATACTGAACTACCTCAGCGATGAAGTCGCCGGATCCGGCGTTATTTACCTGTATAAGACGCTGAAAGGTCTGACGAAATCGATTCCATTCTTCTCGATTCCCTCCATTGCCGAGAAGCTGACGGTGATGGGACCGGGAGAGGTGTTTGTCGATACGAATCTGACAGACCTGCCCGGAGAAATCGAGCGTATCGAGCCGGAGGCGCAGTGATATGTATTTTCTCCTCAGCGGGGAAGGCCCCACAGACATGGGCCTATGTGCCGTAGATATGACTGCGTGTGAAGGAAGCGACCACAAAGAGGGGCCCATGGCCATTATCGTTTCCGAAATCGTTGAACAGCAATTGAAATTCTCGTTCATGGAGACCCGATCCTACGGCTATGTTTCGAAAAGCGAACTCATTCAAAAAGCAAAAAGATTCAAGCACCGAAAGAAATCCCCCCGACTCCCGGGTAAGAAGAAGCCAAAGGAAACCGGCTACTTCTATCGGAATGCCCGGGCACTGGCCCTATGTGCGCAAGAGAAGGAGGCAAAAATCCATAACCAAGTCATCGCCGTTCTTTTTCGAGACTCGGACGGAACGGCTTCTGCTGATCGCGGGCTCTGGAAATTCAAATGGCAATCCATCCTACAGGGATTTAAAGATGAGGGTTTCGATCGGGGGGTTCCCATGATTCCCAAACCAAAGTCCGAAGCCTGGATCATCTGTTCCGTCAAGAAGAACCCGTATCAGGATTGCAGGGCATTGGAAAGCCGCTCGGGCAATGACAATTCACCGAACTCCCTCAAGCGCGAGCTGGAGGAGATTCTTGACGGCCTTCCTACAAGGGAGCAGCTCTGTGGAATGGTCAATAACGGGATTATCGACATCAACAGAATCGACATGCCAAGCTTTCTGGCCTTCAAAAATGAGCTGATCGATCTGATATAAGCCGCTTAGAATAAGGCGCATAAGGTACGAAAAATTTGGCTGAAGCGGCTGGCGGAACCAGCCGAGGTTGAACCGCAGAGAGTATTCAGATCGCCCCATGAATTTCCTCCTTTCCTGGCCACCAGCGTCACCCGGGCGCTGGAGGAAGAAGCATTGAAGGCCGAGCAGGAGCGTTTCGAGGTGGGGTCCGGAACCGCGCTGCTGGTAGCGCAGGCGCAGCGGGATCTGTTGGCTGCGAGAATCGCGGAGGTGAGGGCGGTTATCAATTATCGAATTGCGCGGGTGCGGCTTTTTCTGGCCGAGGGGAGCCTGCTGGAGCGGCGGGGGGGGGTGCTGGAGGAGGAATGATATACTTCTGCATAGTTTAAAGGGGAAAGCACACCCTTCATTCGATGCTCATACCGCAAACTGAACAAATCGAATGAATGCTCTCCCCCCTCTGAATGCTCCGATCTTTTTCTTTGCGGATTTTAAGAGCGGGCCAACATCCGATTATCGGATCCCTGCAACCGTTTGAACCGCATAAAGGACATCCGCCAAGGTGATCTTTCCAATTCGTGCCACATATTCTTCATAGGGGCTGCCGCATATCGGCACACCTGCCAGAATTTTCAACCCCTCGATCACATCTTCCAGATCGACTTCATAATCACCGTTGAAATCGCCTCTGGGTTTTTCCAGCGTAAAGGTAATGTATTCGCTGTAAGAAGAGGTTTGGACTTTTACCCAGTTATCGTTATCACTGGCCCGCACCCGCCATTTATATGTCTGACCGGGCTGGAGCCTTCCGGCCGGAACCGTGTGGCTGGTCATCCCTTCCCGCCTCGAGGTCTGGTACACCGTATTGTCATCCATATCCTTGATCCGAAATCGGTAATAGATGGTTTTTCCGGTAACTTCGACAGGATTCCATGAGAAAGTCAGGCTCTGGTGCGTGGTGCCGGCTTGGGGAATGAAAGTGGTCGTGTCCGGAAGGGGCAGCAGGACGCTTTCGGTTTGGGAATTGGTGTACTCAGCCGTATAAGGACCGCTTTTGACAGTGAAGAAATAATCGCCCAACTCGGGCTGACCATCTACGGAGAGGAAAAACTCTCCCGGCGATTCATAAGGCAGATCCGCCTTTGTATACAGGACTTCTCCGTTGGGGGGGCCGGTAACCGTGATGGAATCGATATCATCGGGCAGATTCCCCGGAAATCTATCCAGATATATATCAATATAGGTTTTCTGACTGCCGTCGGATTCATGGGCCAGTTTCACCACACCTTCCATCTGAAATCCTTCAGCGAGGGAGAAACTTGCCTCCACATCTCCATCAGCCGGGACGGCTACTCCTCCCGCATCATCACAAATGGCTGTACCGCCGGAACCTGTCCACCATTCATTGATATAAAATCTTGGATTATCCCGGGAAACATTTGTAATCAGAAAATAGGTTCCCGGCGGAACGAACATTTCATAGTTGCCGTTCTCATCTGTCTGGGTTCCCTCTGTCCAGCCCTCCCAGCATCGGGATCGGTTGGCATCGATATAGACTCCGGACAGCGGATTACCATTTTCGTCTGTAACAGTTCCATAGATCCTTCCGTAGTCATCCCGCAGGGAAATATTGATTCCCGGTATCTGCTGTCCCGGCTGACAGACGGTCAACGGTTGGCTGTAGTTCCAGCAATTGTCTTCGAAATCTGATGGAGGATTGTTGTCTCCGCAGGAGACATCCGTGCAGATCCGATACTCTCCCGGTTGTATGACGATGGAATAATTGCCGTTTTCATCGGAGTGGCCACTGTTGATCCAACTCCAGTCATCTGGAGAAAGTGCATTGACGCAGACATTTTGCATGGGATTGCCATCGGTGTCGGTGATTTGCCCTGTAATCAATGCACCCGGTTGAACCACAAAATCGATACCGGTTGCACCGGAATTAACTCCCTGCGCCGAATTGCAATCCCGTGTTCCATCGCCGCCATCATAGAATTCCCACATATAATTCAGCTCCGCACAGTTGGGATCGACGCTGACAAAGACCAGGCTTCCCTGCGACACGTTCAATTGATAAGCGCCATTGGCATCGGTATTTGTGCCTCCGAGTGGTGGTCCGCCGCAGGCAGTTTCTGCATTGGTATTGACGCATACATTTTGGAGAGGATTTCCCTCAGCATCTGTGACATTGCCGGTGATGGTTTCCGCAGCTTCAAGCACAAAATCGATACCGGTTGTACCGGAATTCACTAACTGTGCCTGGTTACAATCCTGAGTACCTTCGTTTCCATTATAGAATTCTCCCAAATAATTCAGCCCAGAACAATTTGGATCGACGTTGATATAGACCTGGCTACCCTGCGGCACATTCAACTGATAATTTCCATTGGCATCTGTTTGTGAACCACCCGCATATGTCCCACCACATACTGGGGCAGTATTCGCGTTTACACATACACCCTGCAGCGGATTTCCACTGGTATCCGTGACCTTGCCGGTAATGGTCTCTGCTGATTCAAGTTGAATACTGACACCGGTTGAACCAGCACTGACAGCCTGTGCTAAATTGCAATCATGAGAAACATCGGTTCCGGTATAAAAACCACCCACATAGATTAATCCTGCACAATTCGGATTGACGTGGAGATAGACTTGGCTTCCCTGTGGCACGTTCAACTGATAATCTCCATTGGCATCGGTTTGCGTACCGCCGATATTCTGACCTCCACATGCGGGATCGAGATTGATACCGATGCATACTCCTTGCAACGGATTCCCACTGGTATCCGTGACCTTGCCGGTGATGGTCTCTCCCGTTTCAATTTGAAAATCGATGCCGGTCGAACCGGAATCGACGGACTGAGCGGAACCACAGTCCAATGTTCCACCGTCCGGCGTATACCATTCCTGGACATAAATGCCGCTCGTCTCCGGCGATGGATTGGCAATCAGATAATAGGTTCCATCGGGAACTTCCAAAGAATAATTACCGGTTTCATCTGTTCGGTATCCTGTTACATGCCCCTGATGACATTTTCCAGAAAAAGCATTGACATCGAAATTCGCGATGGGTTGATTGTCCGAAGATAAAACCTGGCCTTCAATAAAAACTTGTGCATTGGCAACATTACCGGTCGAAAAATACCAGAAGAAAATCATAAACCAAGATACAGCAAGAAAACTGAAACGACCGCGTGAAACCATGAAAACCTCCTTTCAACGTAAAAGCAAAAAAAATAGCCGAACTGCCTCTTTTCCACAAGGCAACCCGGCTGTCTCCAAAAGACCCGTAGCTTTCCGTCCCCGCATTGCTGCGGGTTTGGCTTTATCCCGAAAAAAACATAAAACCCCGGTCAGACAAAATGTCCGACAGGGGCTTTATATTACCAATGGCATCACCATTTCCTCTCCGCTGTGCTAACTCCCACAATAAATGACTCTCCCCGTCCCAAATTAACCGGTTTCTCCCTCAGCACATTCTCCCCTGCATACCCCGCTTTTTTTTAAAGATACCCCGCTACCCCGCCATTATTTCGGAGTACCGGACTTTCAATCTCGTAAACCTGTTGAAATTGTGATATAAGCTCCTGGCGAACGGACACCTTTCACTGGGAGCAGCAGAATGTCTCTGTCAATGCTTATCAGAGGAAACGCCCCTCCAAACCAGTTCCATTACATTGAAAAGGCTGGAAAATATTCGGATGCTGTTCGAAAAAACAACATCCCGTGTGATCGAGAGCAATGTCCGAGCTGCCAGTCTTCTGGTTTGACCTTCAAACGCCATGAGGCAAGGGAACGCAAATTCCGCCTTATCATCGATATGCTCATCGAGGTGGTGATCTGCCTCGTCATCCGGTGGAAGTGTCCCGTGTGCGGGGTCACCTTCACCCAATATCCGGATTTTGCCCTGCCGCACAAACGGTTCATCCTGCCGACGCTGATC
>JAABSZ010000122.1:0-11836 GCA_011390135.1 Desulfobacteraceae bacterium
CGCGGCCCTGGTCTCGGAGAACAAGGTGCTGGCCCACCCGGCCTGGGTCGATTCCATTCCCACATCGGCCAACAAGGAGGATCATGTCTCCATGGGGACCATCAGCGCGAGAAAGTGCCGGGAGATCGTGGAGAACACGGAGAGCGTGATCGCCATCGAGCTTCTCTGCGCGGCACAGGGGCTCGATCTCTTCACCAACCTCAAGCCCGGCAGCGGCTCTTTTGCCGCATACCGGGCCATCCGGGAGGCCGTGTCCCATCTGGATCAGGACCGGATACTGGCTCAGGATATCGAAGCGGTTCGAAAATTGATCCGCGAAAACCGCATTGTGGAGGCGGTAGAGGCGGTTGTAGGGGAGATTGGCTGCGGCAGACCGCCGCAGTAGATCAGCCGGCTCAGGAGAATCCCTTGGGCGCGCCGGCCGCGCATGAACCGATGCTTTTGGTGTTGAAGAGGCTGGTGCAGCTCATCTGCCGCTTCACAGACTCGCCCTTGCACTCCGGGCAGACGATCTTTTCGTCATCTCCTTTGAAGGTCAGCTTTTCAAAGCATTTGTCGCAGGCTTCGCATTTGTATTCGTAGATGGGCATTTGGTGTTTCTCCTTTCGAAATCGCGGTTTTTTCCTTTTCCCTTTTCCTGAAATGTAAAGACGGATCTGCGGCTGTCAAGGAGACCCCATCGGGCCAGGCTACCCATTGCCACTCCCCATCCGCTCGGTCAGCTTCCGAAACTCGTCGCGCATCTGGCTGTTGTCGAAGGTGAGCAGGTCCGGCACCTGCAACTGGTCCAGGGCGTTGAAGAATCGGTCCGCATTGCGCATTACCTCCATCAGTGCGTAGGCGGTGGAGACGGTGTGATAGGTGTTTTCCGCGATCTCATATTCCTTTACCACCTTGGCCTGGGAGGCCGATACCCGGTCCCGGTTCCGCTGAAGGTATCGGCGGTACAGTTCCACGGTTTCGGCGGTGACGCGCTGGGCCGCCATATTGGCCTGATACTGGGCACTGTGACGGGATTCCGCTCTTTCCAGAAGGGCTTCGGTCTCGGCCATCAGCCGGCGGTTTTCATCTGCGATCCGGTCGAGCATGGGAACGTAGGCCCCATCGATCCGGTCGATATAGCCCTGCTGGAGCCGCAGCAGGGTCTTGAGCAGAATCACATGCATGCCGTAGTAGCGGCGGGCCGTTTCAATGTTTTCCGAGGAATCCTGCGCCAGGGTTTTGAGCTTTTCCGTCAGGATCTTGATATTGTTGAAGACCGCGATCATTCCCACGTCATCGTCGCCGGTGACGCTGTAGATCAGGGTATCGATCTGGGTCTGGTCCAGCTCGATGCCGATGGACGAGATCCGCTCGGCAAAGTCCTTTTTCAGAGCCTCGATCCGGTTCTGGTTATCGGCGATTGTCGTCTTATAGCTCTCGATCTTCTTTTCGTAGCCTTCGATATCGCTTTTCCATATCTTCCACGCGGCCACTTCCTCCGGGGCCATCAGCTTTTTCGTCTGCAGCTCGCTGATGGTCCGGCGGCAGGATTGAATCCGTTCCTGGCACTCCCGGATCTCCTTCTTGACGGCCGTCAGATCAGAGATGTTGAGAACCTCGAGCGCATCATCAAGCAGATCCGCGATGTCGGCATCCAGGGACTGCTTGTCCTCTTTGAAAGGAACCCACGAGGCATCGGGCGCGACCCGCTTTTTCTCCAGCAGGGCCACGGCCTTTTCCAGGCTGGAATGGAGACTGCTCCACTTGTCCATCATCTCCTCTGCCCCAATGGCCGGTGGTTGGGCCGTGAGCATGGCCAGGATCGCCAGCAGAAACAGGGCTTTCAGGGAAAAACCATTGCTGCGGATACGGTAGTCTTCTTTCATTTCATTCACCTCTTGGTTGAAATTCGGCGCGGCGCGGATCAGGGATGTTAAAAACCTGTCGGCCCGGGATGTCTGCAAAAATATCCTTACCATCAACGGCAAAGAGAGTCAAGGTTCGGATGCTTTCGCGCTTGAACTGTTCCAGCTCGAAAAATAGTGTGTCGTAGTCCAGTAAAAGTATGAAAACGATACCGGCTTTTTTGCAGGTCATCCATTTTTGCCCTTTCAAGGATGCACTGTTTATAATATATCTGAAGAATAGTGCAGCGAACGCATCGGGAGGCCCCGAAAAAGCCGTACTCCGGCAATGACGAAAAAAACGGAACACTTGGATATGCTTGCATCGGAACTCTTTGAAATCATAAAGAACGGCGAAAATTCCGGCGTCGAGTTCAAGCGGGATGACATCCAGCCCGAACAACTGGCCAAAGAAGTCGTGGCCCTGGCCAATCTTCGCGGCGGGATGATCCTTATGGGCGTCGAGGATGACGGCCGGATCTGCGGCTTTGGCCTCCTTGGTTTACGTTTCGCCATCTTTGCTTCTAACCAGTGATTCCAGTTTCGTAAGCCAGGCGTCAAACAGGGGGCAGGCGGCCCGCATTTTGGGTACACCTCACATTCTATGCCTGCGGAATCGGAAACCAATCTCGGTTTCAGACCTTCAAGCAGCGCCTTTGCTGATGGTTCTTCAAGGAAAAAGACAATTTTGGAAATCATTCTGGATCGACTCCGGTGAAAAAGCCTTCACTCCAGAGATATCCCAACTGATCCCCATCCGCCATATAAGCGACAACCTGTTCATCATCCTGTGCTCTTTTGATAACTGTAAATCCCTTTTCCTTCATCAGCCAGAAACATTCCTCAACCCGAACAGCATTGAGAAAATCGGGGGAATGGGTGGAAACGAATACCTGGCCGCCTCTGTTTGCATAGAGTCTGAATTCTTTCGCCAGTTCCCACAGTAATTTTGGATATAGCTGGTTTTCCGGTTCCTCTACACAGAGGAGAGAATGGGGATAAGGATCGTAAAGAAGAACCAGATAGGCAAACATTTTGATGGTACCATCCGATACATACTTTGCTTCAAAGGGATTTTTAAACGCCTGATCTTGAAATTTCAGCAGCACATTCCCCTCTTCCGTAGACTTTGCTTTCACATGCTCGATCCCCGGAATCCTTCGGGTCAGTATCCGGCATATTTCATCGAACAAAGACGGATGTTTTTCATACAGATATCGGGTCACCCGGGCCAGATTTTCACCCTCTTTTGCCAGATGTTCGTCATGTCCTTTCTTCTGAACGCTTCGGGCGCTGCTGATATGGAGATCGGAAATATGCCATTTTTCAATCATTTTCCCAAATTTCATCATTGCAGGGAACCGCTGAAACTGAGCCAAACCCTTAATCGCGAGAATATCCGAAGAGGCCAAAGATTGTTCTTCTCGGTCTATATCCAATTTTTCAGGCCCTGCTTCATCTCCAGGCTTCAGGTCTGGTATCACCGATTGTTCTTCTCTGATCAATGTGGAATCAGGAGAAGAAAGATGGGATACATCATCCGGATCGTTGGTAGCGGCAAACCCCTTTCCGTTTTGAATATCCAAAAAGCACCAGGTCTTTCCACTGCTATTCCGTCGATATTTTAAAAGTTCCCGGGAAACGACCGGCCGCTCATTTATTTCGTCGATCTCTATGGAATATGTACCCAGAGGATCGCTCTCCTTTTCCCAAAAACTGATCTCAATTTGAATCGGCCCTTCAGTTTCTCTGCTGTGAACTTCCTGGTATCCGCCTCTTGCGTCCAAAGCTTTTTGTACATCGCCTGTAAAAGCCTCTTTTAGAAAACTGAACACATCAAGAAGCGTTGACTTGCCAGTGCCGTTCGCTCCGACAATGACACAGAGGCTTGGGATTCCTCTGAGTATGGCGTGATTGAAGGAACGGTAATTTTTGAGTTTGATCGATTCAATTCTCATTCGGTAATCTCCATCAGGATTTCAGCCCGAAAAGCATTGCCTGCCCCCTCTTTCCGAAGCTTTTTATCTGTCACTCGATGTTCAAGTTTTTTGCGGCATGGAAATTGCATCTGCACCGGGAGCTTATTTTAAAAAATTTAGCAGTTGAAGGGAGTGATCGCAGGGTGGTATATTCGGTGAGGTTTATGGAGGTCTTCCTTCCAGACCATGCGGGTGGTGAATGATGGAGAAAGTTGGCCGAAAAGTCTGGCTGAGAAGGATCAAGCCAAGGCCTGATCCCGAGCCTGCTCGTAGACCGCCGACTCTTCTTTCATTGCTGCAATTGGCCTGGCTGGATTACAAACTTTTCGCTAAACAGTGGGAAGCCATAAACTCTATCCGGCTGCCTCATTTTTTCCAATGGGGCAGCTCCTAATCATCCTGATGATACCACTCCTCCTTGTCAAAGATCAACAACTAAAAACTTGAACATTGACCCTTATGCAATTTTCATGCCGTAAAAAACTTGAACATCGAGGACATTCACGGCATCTCTTGGCAGGAGAAGCCGTCCTTCCGCGCCGACGGTCCGAAGGTCCCACTCGAACAGGCGCCTGCGGATGATTTCGGACATCTCGTTTTCGGCCGACATAATGACCGGTTTGCCTTTGCGGTCCAGCATCTTCTTTAGGCGGGTATAGTCGGCTTCGTCAGCCGCCCCCATTTCCAGTTCCGACGCGGGGATCGACACCACGGCGACCGCCCGGTCCATCCCCGAGATTTCCTCGGAGAGTTTCATCAAAAAGTTGTACATTTCCCCCGCGTGTCTGGTTTTGCGCTCGGGGCTGACGTAGTTCATGACTTCGTCAATCAGCAGCAGGGCCGGTTTGTCATCGGCGATCATTTTGCGGATGACATCCCCGGCCGGCGCGATCCCCTGCGCGTCGTGTTCTCGAACCACATCAAAAGCGGCTTCTCCGCCCAGTTGCCACGCCAGCTCGCCCCAAGGCGTCCGTCGCCGGGGCGTTCCGTCTTCGCCGCCGCGCCCGGTCAGCACATCAAAGCGGGTTCCGACGAAAATCCCGACGTTCGCCTTTGGAATCTCTGCCACGCCCACGCCCTTAAGGATGGATTGGACGCCCATGAACCCCTTGGCAGGATCACCGGATGTGGCCAAATGGTAGAGCAGCGCCAGGGAATGGGTCTTGCCGCCGCCGAATTGGGTCGTCATGTTATACAGGGCTGATGCCTCGGTATGGATGCCGTTCAAACGGCGCAATACTTCTCCGGCCAGGGCGCGAAGGTTCCGGGTCAGGAAGGTTCGCTCGAAGAAACGCACCGGGTCCTGATAGTCGGGGTGGGCGCTCCCGTCTCGAATATGATCCAGATGAACCGCGAACTCCGAGGCGTCAAGGGGGCGGCCCTCCCGCAGGTCCTCGCGGGGATTGATGATTTTATACCAGGGCTTCAATGTGGGCATGATCCGTTCTCCCTATAGTTCGGCGCGTATGCGTACAAATTCTATACAAGCCTTTTGCAGTGAATCCGGCGCTGATGCGAGTGGTCTATTTTTCTTACAATCATCTGCAAGTTTATCGACAAAGGGATGGACATCCTTTGACTCAGCGATTTTGGCATACTTGTTTTTGTAGGTTTCCTTGTCCGATTCATCAACATTAGGATTGCCATCCAGATAGGCGATCCAAGTCTCGATTTCCCATTTGGGTATGATGAAGGCTATGGGTTCATTATCGTCTCTGGGGGGCTCAATCCTATCTTCCAGATCGGCTTTTGCCTGATCAACAGAGAGTTCGTCCGCATCCCGGATCACCAGCAGAATCGTCGAGGGATGACGCCTCCGCAGTGCTTCGGCTTCCCGGGAAATGTTGTCTTCAACATGTTTCTTTCCGGAGCCCTTTCCACTCGGATAGGGCGGCACCCGGATTGCGCGGGGCTTTACCCCCCATCCCTTTTTCAGGAAATGTTTTACGAACACCTCATGGGCCTTGTCTTCACAGAGTATGATGATTTGCGATGCTTTACTCATTTTCCCACCCCCGGGCCATTACTTCCGCCGGCGGCAACTCGGCAACTTTGGGGAAAGGCTTTACAACAACATGCGCCTCCTTATGCCGGGAAAACCAAAGCTCCGAGCCTCTTGCCATCCTGTTCACAATTTCAGGATGATGCGATATGATCAGGGCCTGTCTGTCATGTTCGTCGCAGATGTCGTTAAGGTTTTCAAGCCAGGGTTGGATTTCACGCATTGAAATGAAGTTGTCCGGCTCATCGATCAGCACGGTCGAAAAGATTCCGGCGCGCAACGCTTCCAAAACCGTATAGAGAATGATCAATTGCCGTTGGCCGTCGGAAAGGTTCAAAAAATCGAAGTCGCGGTCCTTGCCTTGGATGCGGAATGTGGCCATCAGTTTTCGGGATTCACCGATTTCCCTGAGTCGCAACTGTTCGAATCCCGGAAGAACGTCTTCCAAGAGTTGTTTTGCGCCGTAGCCGACCGCGGGTTGCTCCTGCAGGAGATGGCGGTACCACTGGGCAAAATTTTCAGCATGATCCGACAGATGGCGCGACTCGGATGCAGCCGCGTCTTTAACAAGCAGCGGAACCGGATGCATCAGCAGAATCTTTTCCAGTTCTTCCCTGAACCGAATCAAAGGGGTGTTGTCATCCCGTCGGGCAATTGTGGGAATCACCGACCGATGCCGGTTCGCGGGAAAAACCGCGCTCTCTTCTGCTTTGTCGGTATGCCGGTTGATATGGTAGAGGTGCGCCTCCTGCCCGTCAAACCGGAAGAATGTCGAATCTTTCCAGATCAATTCCTCCCGTCTGATACGCTGTTTATCTTCCTGATCTGCATATTCAATGGTCAATTCGTATTTGTACACCTCGCCGGCGATGGTCAGGGAGAAGCCGAAGGTCTGTTCTTTCCTTGTATCCCAGGCTGTCAGGCTGTTTTTTTTGAAAATATCATCTGCGTGTTCACCGCGCATCAGCCGTTGCACGAAACGGATTGCATCCATCACGGAGGTTTTGCCTGAACCATTGTCCCCGAGCCAGAGTTGAAAGTCGCCCGGCTTGATCCGGAAATTTGTCAGGCATCGAAAGTTGTCGATATAGATTTCGTTTATCATCGGTAGATTTCCTCGGTATCCGAAGCTTTCATACCTTCATCAGCGCCTTGATTGCGCGATCCGGCTTTTGCGCTATGGCGCCGCCGGGGGCATCTTCCACAAAGGCGAAGCAGGATATATCCGCCATTTCAGATTCTCTGTACCGCTGCCCCGGTTTGCGGAAGAAGAATGTCCGCGGCCGAAAGTCCGGCTCTCATGGCTTCGATCTCCTCTTCAGAGGGGAGAAGAATCTTTGTGGCTTCTCCGCCCTGCCCCGGCTGAAGGATCAGGAAGGTGCCGTCGATGCTCTTGTTTGACAGCAACATTTCACTGTGGGTACTCACCAGGATCTGCCCCCCGGATTTCTTCCGCTTTCGGGTCTTGTAGAGCAGTTCCGGCAGTGACAGCTCGGGTTCTTCCAAAAGGATCATCTTATTGTAGGAAAGGAGCGTCCACAACATTGCAAGCAGCCGTAATGTGCCATCGGAGAATTGGTCCTCTCTCTGCCACCCCGCATTGGGCCGCCAGTGGTTGTATAGCATCTCGAGGTGAGGTCTGCCCGTTATTCCGTCCTTTTTGAACTGCAACCGCTCCAGATTCGGGATGACCTTCAGCAGAATCTCCTCGATGGTGCGAAGGCGGAAATCGCGTGTGCGCTTTTGTGTTCCTGAAATCTCTTCCAGTAGCCCCTGTCCGAAGGGATCGGACTCCAGATGCCTCAGGGAAAGCTGATCGCTGAATTTCAGCAGTTGCGGCACAAGATGCAGGTAGAGAACATCAGAGAAGAAATCTGACACCTCCCGATAATCGCGGTTCATGTTGATCTGTTCGAGGTAGGTTTGAATTCTTCTCTCCGGATCAGCTTCATCATCCGGATCAGGACGTCCGACCAACTGTTCCGCTTTTCTCCATACCTCTTCTTTCAGAACGATCGGCCGCTGTTTTCCTTTCCCTTCGTAGTTGATCCAAAGCTTATAGCACCAGTCCGGCGGCTCCTCGGTATTCTGCAGATCTTCCCGGAATTCGAACTCTAAGGCTATCCTGGACGGTTTCCGTGCCGCCAGGCTTCGAATTTTTTTTAATTCCCCGCGCGAGTCTATCGCCTGCTGAAGGCCGCCGCCCTTGGGATTGACGATATCCCGCATAAAGCGGAAGACATCCAGCAGGTTGGATTTGCCGGATGCGTTAGGGCCGAGAATATATACCGTTTCTTTGAGGTTCACATCGACGCCGGTAAAGTTACGCCAGTTTTGCAATTTTACATTGGATATGTACATCTTTGTTCTCCGATGATTCTCATCCGGCAATCTCCATAAGGATCTCAGGCCGAAAAGCAGTGCCTGACCTTCTTTCCGAAGCTTCTCGTCCGGCATCTCCGCGGCCCGGACGGATTGGCGCCGGCTGATCGATCTCCCCGATCCTCAATGATCATTTCCGAAACCGGTTATTGCTGTTCTGATGCTCGAAATTCCTTCCCCTACGATCTCTATCGATCCTCCACTCTATTTCACCATCCCCCTCAGCCGGGCAAACAGCTTGTCAATATACCTGTCCCGGTCATCCGTCATGAACAGCACATGCATATCCTCAATCTCATCTTGGGATTTGTCCCATTTCAGTTGCGGGTAACGCGTCCATGAGAGGATGAAGCTGTTGAGGATTACGGCTGGGTCTTTCAGGCGCTGCTCCACGTCCTTTATCCGCTGATAGAACTGCACTTTTTCGCTGCCAGGTCCTTCATGAAGAAGGCCGTGGGGCTCGATGAAGGTGACATATTGCTTTCCGTTGGCGAGCATCCACAGAATGAAATCCGGGTGGAAATTGCCGGCCTCGAAGAATCCGACGCCCTTGCCGCGGCTCATGTTCCTGAGCAGGTAAAGCTCCTTCCCCTCCTTGTCGAGTTCCGATTTATGGTCGTCACACCAGGTCTTCAGGTCGGTGACGAACTGATACTCGCTTTCGTTGAGGGCCACGGGAAGGATGGTGATTTTTCCGCCGCGGCGGACATGAAAGAGCGGCTGGAAAAGGTGCTTGTCGAAATTGCAGGCGTTCAGGTCCCTGCCCTTCAGCAGATGATCCTTTTTCTGCTCCAGATCCTTCTTGATCTTCTGGATGCCCTGGATGACCTGTCCCTCGTCGCCGTCTGCAATGAGATGGTAGAACTCCTCCTGTGGGATGTTGTTATCCTCCGGGGTCAGCTCCCGCAGTTCCAGGCGCGGCTCCATGTACTCCCGCTTGCGATAGTTGTAGTAGTGATCGCAGTACCGCTTCAGAAGCTCAAAAGCTACCTGCTGCAACAGGAGTACACCGTCAAAGCTTGTCGGGCCCAGACGGGCTTCGGGCAGATATAAGGTGTACCAGTTCGGATTTCCCAGCAGGCGTTTGATGCCCTTCTTGGTGATGTTTAGGTTATACCAGCTCCGTTCTCGCTTGTACTGCTCCAGCTCGAAAAAGAGCTTGTCATAGTCCAGCAGCGCCAGATGCTCTCTGCCAAACGATACCCTGTCCTTCTGGGTCGCCCGGGATGGACCGCGGGACTGCATCGCCTGGATGCGCGGGTACCAGTCGGCAACGACCGTGTTGTGTGTCATGTAATCCGGGATATCCCCGACAGTGGGCACAGGGGCATCCTTTTTAAAGTCGTACTCTTTGCCGTCTGATGCCTTTCGCTTGGGCCGCAGGATTTTGAGCTTCTTACCGAAATCATAGGTGACATTGAGCGGGATGGTGATGATCTTTCGGCGCTCGTTGCCGGGAAGCCCTTCTTCTTTGAGAAACTCGCGGAACTTCTCCATGAAGTCGGCCTCGATGCCGAACACGTTGAGGGTCTCCAGTTCTTCGATAAAGGTCGGGTGCTTCGGCGCATGGGCCGGCGCATGGGAATGTCCGCTGCGTTTGAGGCTCCACCGGTAGCCCTTCAAACGGACTCCGCGGCCGAATAGCTGGATGATCTGTGCCCCCTCGGATCGCCCCACATGCATCAGACCCATGGTGCTGACCCGCCAGCAGTCCCAGCCTTCAACGAATTTCTTGGAGCCGATGAGCAGATTGACAGGGGATGTGGAATCCTTCACAGCGGCAAACATGGCCTCGGTAAAGTCGTTCTCTTTCACGGTCAGTCGTGTACCGTTCTGTACCGCCACCTCTGCCAGATGATCGCACAGGCTTTTGGCATCACCGACGTTGATCAGACCAAAAGGCGTCTCGCTCGTGCCCGCACGCAAAACCACTTCGCCGGATTCCCCCTTGATTCGATCCAGTGTTAAAGCGCCGCCTGCGGCATGGTTGAAGAGCCTGAAGAGAACATCCCGGTAGATCTCTTCAACGGTCTGGCCCCCATTCATGGCCCGGGAAAGATAGGTGAAGGCCCCGGCAAAGATGTCGTTTCCATCTTTGTCCAGCAGGCCGGTATCCTGGCCTGTGCCGGTGAGGATCTCGTTCATGCGCCGGGTTGCCGCCTGCGGGTTGTCGAGGAAGTCCGCGATAAACCCGATGATGAGGGCCACGTCCGTGGCCACGATCTTTTCATCCTTGCTCATCTTGCTTATCTTGGCCGAGGCAACCGTGCTGCCGACAAAGACCCACAGCGGCTTTTCCAGATTGAAGGGCTCGAAATCTCTGGCCTTTTCCTCGTAGATGCGGAGCTGCTGATAGAACTTGAGCAGGCAGGCGGTCATGTAGATGGCCTGGGTATCTGCAAAGGTTTGGGGCAGGTTCAGGATCTGGTAATCCTTGCCGAAACCGTCTTCGTAAAACCACCGGTAGGCGTAATCAAAAACGACCGTCTTTGCGTAGCTGTTCTCAAAATCGGCATTGCCGGATGCGTGAACAGCCTGCTCGAACGTGGCTGAATACTCAAAGGTGAAGCCCTTGGCGCAAAGGGCCGAGCGCCGGGTGAACCAGACGCCCTCCTCTTTGCCGCTCATGCCGCGATGGCCTTCGTCCACCAGGAGCAGGTTCTGATCCCCGAGGCTTCCGGTGGCGATGGTGTTTGGGCCCTCCTGGTCGGCCAGCTTGGTGATCTCCAGCACATCCACGCGATCAAGGTTCCGGCCAGGAAACAAATGGTCGTTGCGGGACTGCAGATAGCGGTCTGCTGCGAGACGGCTCTCCCGGAACTCGGCAATGTGCTGCTCCGACAATCGTTCATTGGGCGTCAGCAGGATGACACGGGAGAGATCCTTGTCTTTACCGTGTCTGCCGGCATAGTGCCGGTACTGGAGCAGGTTGACATGCATCAGAAGCGTCTTGCCGCTGCCGGTAGCGTTCTGCATACAGAGCTTGTTCAGGTCATCCTCGTTGTAAGGCGGCACATCCGCGTAATCGTTCCAGTGGCTGTTGAATCGGTCCACAAAGGCGTTGAGTTCGGCGAGCATCCCTTCCCGATTGGAGAAGAAACGGTCCAGATAGATTTCAACAAAGATCAGGGTCAGCCATTGGTAGTATTTCCACCCGATGGGGCGGTGGCGCTTCTCGTTGATGGCCTGGGTGTGGCAGACGATGTTCTGCTCATAGGTCAAGAGCATATCGGGGCTGATCCGAGGGCCCGGGAGATCGGCCCCGGCATCGACCCCGGAATCGAAATGGGTGAACAGGGGGCTGTTGCAGAGATGGTGATAGAAACAATGCAGGTTATCCTTGTCCAGCCCTTCCAGGCGCGGATCACGGATGGGGGCGGCCAACAGATGAAAGGGGCGAACCTCCTTGCCGTTTCCTTTGTACTCGGTGAGCGGATCGATGCCGAACAGGCTGATCAGCCACTGGTTGAGCAGCAGCTTGTTTCTGAAAGAATGGGCCTTTGGCCCCCTTGGTTTACGCTTGACCATCTCTCCTCCCGACCAGTGATTCCAGTTTCGCAAGCCAGGCGTCAAACAAGGGGCAGGCG
>JAABSZ010000012.1:0-34817 GCA_011390135.1 Desulfobacteraceae bacterium
CCGCCCCATCCGGCAATGGTTTCGGCCACCAGCGCGGCCGGCCCCGCCCCCTTGATCTCCTCGTCTTCGAACTTGTAGAGAAACTCGAAGGCCGGCTGAATATTCTTCCGAATTCCGGCCGGGATGATATTGTGCCGCCGGTTGTAATCCTCCTGGATCTTTCGGCGCCGCCCGGTCTCGTCGATGGTTCTGCGCATCGATTCGGTGATCTTATCGGCATAGAGGATCACCTTGCCACCCAGATTTCTCGCGGCCCTGCCGCAGGTCTGTATCAGAGACCGGACCGATCTGAGAAAGCCCTCCTTGTCCGCATCCAGCACCGCCACCAGCGAGACTTCAGGAATGTCCAGCCCCTCCCGGAGCAGGTTGATCCCGATGAGCACATCGAACTTTCCCATCCGCAGGTCCCGGATCAGCTCCATCCGCTCGATGGTCTTGATGTCGGAATGGAGATACCGCACTCCGATCCCCAGATCCGCATAGTAGTCTGTCAGGTCTTCTGCCATCCGCTTGGTCAGGGTCGTCACCAGCACCCGCTCATTCTTTTCGATCCGCTTCCGTATCTCCGAGAGCAGGTCATCCACCTGGAATCCGGCCTTCCGCACCTCGATCTCCGGATCGATTAGCCCCGTGGGCCGGACGATCAGCTCCACGATCCCCTCTTCGGCCTTCTCTCGCTCATATTCGGCCGGGGTGGCCGAGACATAGACGATCTGATTGATCCGCTCGTTGAACTCCTCAAAACGCAGGGGCCGGTTGTCCAGTGCGGAGGGCAGGCGAAAACCAAAATTTACCAGGGTCTCCTTCCGGGCCCTATCCCCGTTGTACATCCCCCGGATCTGGGGAACCCCGATATGGCTCTCGTCGATGAAGATGAGCAGATCTTTGGGAAAGTAATCGAGCAGCGTCGGAGGCGGCTGCCCCGGCCTTCTTCCCGTCAGATGGCGGGAGTAGTTCTCGATCCCGTTGCAGTAGCCGATCTCCAGCATCATCTCCAGGTCGAAGTTTGTCCGCTCCTCGATCCGCTGGGCCTCGATCAGCTTCTCCTCGCTTCTAAAGAAGGCCACCTGCTCCTTCAGCTCCCCGGTGATGGTCTTCACGGCCCGCTCCAACGTCCCCTTCCCCGTGACATAGTGGCTGGCCGGAAAGAGCGTCAGCTCCTTCAATTTCCGAAGGACGGTCCCCTTGAGCGGGTCGATCTCCGCGATGCTTTCGATCTCGTCGCCGAAGAAGTCGATCCGGACGGCCCGATCCTCCTCATAGGCAGGAAATATCTCCACCCGGTCCCCCCGCACCCGGAAGACCCCCCGGTGGAAGTCGATGTCATTGCGCTCGTAGTGGATCTCCACCAGCCGGGCCAACAGCTTCTCCCGGTTCAGTTCCTCGTCCGTCTCCAGATTGATCCGCATCCCCAGATAATCCTCGGGCGCGCCCAGGCCGAAGATGCAGGAGACGCTGGCCACCACGATCACATCCCGCCGGGAGAGGACTGACCGGGTGGCCGAGTGGCGCAGCTTGTCGATCATCTCGTTGATGGCCGAGTCCTTCTGGATGTAGGTGTCGGTGGTGGGGATGTAGGCTTCGGGCTGGTAATAGTCGTAGTAGGAGACGAAGTACTCCACCCCGTTTTCCGGGAAGAGTTCCTTGAACTCGTTGTATAGCTGGGCCGCCAAAGTCTTGTTGGGCGCGATCACCAGGGCCGGCCTTCCGATGTTCGCGATGACGTGGGCCATGGTGAAGGTCTTGCCGGAGCCGGTGACGCCGAGCATGACATTGTGGGTCTCCCCCTTTTCGATCTGCCGGGTCAGTGCCTCGATGGCCGTGGGCTGATCCCCGGCCGGCGCGTATTCGGAGACGATCTTGAAATCTGCCCGGGAATCCGGCATAAAAAACCTGCCCCTACTCGTTTCCGATCTTCCAGACGGTTCCGTCGGGCCGATCCTCGAGGATGATATTCTGCGCAGCCAACCGGTCCCGGATCTCGTCGGCCCTTTTGAAATCCTTTGCCTTTCGTGCCTCAACCCGCTGGCCAATCAGATCCTCGATCTCGGCCGGATCGATGTCGATATCGATTTTGGCCATCTCCTTTGCCTTCCGCTCCTCGAAGTACTGAGCCGGAGGCTGAAAGAGAATCCCGAGGATCTCCCCCATCTTCAAAATATCGGCCCGGTTCCCCATTATCCTGGAAAGGTTTTCCGACACCCCGGCATCCATAAGGCTGTTGGTCTCCCGCACCGCCTCGAAGAGGACGCCCAAGCCCAAGGCAGTGTTGAAATCATCATTCATTGCCTCAGTAAAGCGATCCCAATAAGAGCCCGCACCGCCATCCTGCCCGCCATCCTGCCCGCCATCCTGCCCGCCATCCTGCCCGCCATCCTGCCCACCATCCTGCCCACCATCTTCCCCGGTCCTTTGGGTCCCTTCTCTCCCTTGGGTCCCTTCAGTCCTTTGGGTCTTTTGCGTCCTTTTGGTCCCTTCCACCATCTCCGGCGCTCCCGCCATCCGTTCCAGCAGAGTATAAATCCGGTCCAGCCCGGCCCTTGCCTCATCCAGGGCCTTGTCTGAAAAGTCGATGGGGCTCCGGTAATGGTTTGACAAAAGAAATAGGCGCACCACCTCGGGATGATACTGTTTCAGCACATCCTTGATCATCAGGAAATTGCCCAGAGACTTGGACATCTTCTCCTGATCGATGTTGACAAACCCGTTATGCACCCAGTACCGGGCAAAAGGCTTGCCGAATGCCCCTTCGGACTGTGCGATCTCGTTCTCATGGTGCGGAAAGATCAGATCCTTGCCGCCGCCGTGGATGTCGAAGGTCTCCCCCAGATGCTTCCAGCTCATGGCCGAACACTCGATGTGCCAGCCGGGCCTCCCCATCCCCCAGGGGCTCTCCCATGCCGGTTCCCCCGGCTTTGCCGATTTCCAGAGTGCGAAATCAAATGGGTTCTTCTTTCTCGCGTCGATCCCGACCCGCGCACCGGCCTCCATATCCTCCAGCTTTCTTCCCGACAGCTTTCCATAGCCGGAAAATGCCTCCACCGAATAGTAGACATCCCCCTCCAGCGGATAGGCCATCCCCTTTTCGATGAGCACCCCGATAAATTCCACGATGGGCTCGATAAACCCCGTCACCCGGGGCTCATGGTCGGCTCTCATCACATGGAGCGCATCCATATCCTCATAGAACTCCGCGATGTACTTCTCGGCCACCGTCATGGCATCGACCCCCAGTTGACCGGCCCGGTCGATGATCTTGTCGTCCACGTCGGTGAAGTTCCGGATGTAGGTGACATCGTATCCCACGGCCCGCAGATACCGGACGATGACATCGAAGACCACTGTAGATCGGGCATGGCCGATATGACAGGAATCATAGACCGTTGGACCGCAGACGTACATGCGGACATTCGGCCGGTTCATGGGTTCGAAGTTTTCTTTCTGTCGGCTCAGGGTGTTGTATATCCGAATGGTCATGTTCCCTTTCCTGTCCTTTTTCCTATCGGTCTGATCATGTTTTGGTTTTTTCCAGCAGAACCGCGCACATGGCGCCGATCCCCTCTCCTCGGCCCATGGGGCCGAGCCCCTCGGTCGTGGTGGCCTTGATATTGATCCGATCCCGCTGCAGCCCCAGCCGGGCCGCGATCCGCTCCTGCATCTTCTCCCGGTGCGGGGCCATCTTCGGGGCCTCGGCGTAGATGGTCGCGTCGGCATTTACGATAGCATATCCGGCCTCTTCAATCATCTTCCGCACCTGCGCGAGCAGTTCCATACTGTCGATCCCCGCGTAGGCCGTGTCCGTGTCCGGAAAATGGAGGCCGATGTCGCCCATGCCGGCCGCCCCCAGCAGCGCATCGCAGATGGCATGGAGCAGAACATCCGCATCGGAATGGCCCAGCAGCCCCTTTTCAAAGGGTATCTCCACCCCGCCGATCACCAGCCGCCGGCCCTCTGCCAGACGGTGTACATCATATCCCATGCCGATGCGCAACGCTTTCACCCCTTTCATTTTGCGCAGATTATAGACAAAGGCCGCGGGGGTGTCAATCCAAGACTGAAGCTGCGTCCAGTTGAAACCGTTCAATCCTCTCCGATGAAGGGGATCATGGCGCACTCCTCGAAGATCCGGTAGGGACAGCGCCGGCAGATGCCGGTGTCGAGCCTGCGGAAGATTTCCGAGATGGCTTTGGATTCGGTGGGAAAGATATGGTCGTCGCGGATCATCTCGATATAGTGGCTCCGATAAAGAAAGTCTGAGACCCGGTGGTGAAGGCTGGAGAGGTAGAGCGGATTTCCGTTTCTCCGCCTTCTTTTGGCCTCGTGGCCGAGCATCATGGCCCCGGAGACATCTATGAAGTTGATCCCCACACCAAGGATCAAAACCCGGCGCCGGATCGACTCGATGGCATCGGCCGCATGGTTGACCGCGCCGAAGAAGAGTGAGCCGTCGATCCGGATGATCTTGAGCTGGGGACACTGGGGCAGGAGCTTCTCCTCCAGATCGACGAGCTGCCGGCGCGGATCATCCGGGTCCGGAGCGAGCACAGTTACATCGGGATGGGAGGTATGGCTCAGATAAAGGGCTAAAGAGAGCATCACCCCCGCATAGATCGCGAACTCCAGCTCCAGAAAGAGGGTGGCCGAGAAGGTCACCAGCAGAACCACTGTCTCGGATCGGCTGGTCAAGACGATCTCCTTGATGTGGCCGATATCGATCAGCCTGAAGGCCACCACCAGGATGACGCCGCCCATTGCCGGCAGAGGGAGATATGCTGTCAACGGCGCCACCAGCAGCAGGATCAGCGCCAGAAAAATGGCCGCAAAGACGCTGGAGAGCGGTGTCTGGGCTCCGGCCTGATAGTTGATCCCGGACCGGGTGAAGGAGCCAGAGGCCGCATAGCTGGAAAAAAAACTCCCCACGATGTTCGAAAGCCCCTGACCGATAAACTCCTGGTTCCCGTCGATGTGCTGGTTCGATCCGGTCGCGATGGCCCGGGCAATTGAAAGGGCCTCGATGATCCCGAGCAGCGCGACCGCGAGTGCGCCGGGCGCGAGCATCCGGAGCGTATCGGCCGAAAAATCGGGCAGGGAAAGGGGCGGGAGCTGGGCCGGCAGTTTTCCCAAAAGACGCACCCCGTTCTCCGCGCCGCCGATGCCCAGGGAGACGAGGCTTCCGATGATCATGGCAATAAGAAGGCCGGGCCAGTTGGGCCGGTAGCTCTTCAGAACTGCTGCACTGAAGAAGGTGGTCACCGCGATGGTCGTCTCATACGGATTGACCGCATGAAGATGGTTCAAAATAAAATGCCAGGTGCTTATAAAAGATGATCCCCGGGGCACGTCGAGCCCCAGCGCGTGCTGTAGTTGGCCCGTTGCGATGAGGATGGCCGCGCCCGCGGTAAAGCCGAGCACCACCGAGTGGGAGACGAAGTTGATCAGGGTTCCCAAGCGCGCGAGGCCGAACGCGGCCTGATAGATCCCGGCCACAAATGTAAGGGTCAGGGCCAGACGGATGTATTCGGCCGAGCCCGGCTCGGCAAAGGGGCTCAAAGTGGAGAAGACGATGATGGAGATCGCGGTGGTGGGCCCCGAGATCAGGTGATAGGAGGAGCCGAAGAGCCCGGCGATGACCGGCGGAATGATTGCGGTGTAGAGTCCGTATTCGGGAGGAAGCCCCGCGATCATGGCAAAGGCGACCCCCTGGGGGAGAACGATGAAGGCGCCGGTGAGCCCTGCAAAGAGATCGGCCCGCAACGTCTTCCGGTTCACCCGGGGCAGCCATCGGAGAAAGGGGAGAAGCCTATTCAGGAGCATTGTTCGGCGTTGGCTGTCTGGTCTGGAAAGGCCGGAAGAAGGACCTCAAAGGATGAGCCCGCACCAGGTTCGCTCTGCACCCGGATATATCCGCCGTGGCTCCGGATGATTCCGTAGGCCACCGAAAGCCCAAGGCCGCTTCCCTCGCCCACCTCGCGGGTGGTGAAATAGGGGTCGAAGACCCGCTTGATCACCGCAGCGTCCATACCGTGTCCCGTATCCCGGATGCTGACCAGGGTGTAGATCCCGGCCCGTATGCCATCGGGCCAGGGGGAGGCCGGCGTTATGGAGGTCTCTGACACCGATACCGTCAGCACTCCTCCGGATTGCCGCATCGCGTGGAGCGCATTGGTGCAGAGATGTTTCAGCGCCTGATGGATCTGTCCGGCATCTGCAGTCACTTCCGGAGCCTTTAAAGAGAGATCTCTTTGGATCTCGATATTGGGGGGAATCTCCTTTTTCATCGATTTCAGGACATCTTCGACAAGGGTGTCGATCCGAATTTTTCTCTTGTTGGAGGGGGAGTTATGGGTAAAGGAGAGGAGCTGTCTTACCGAATCCCGGGCCCGTTTGGCCGCAATGATCACCTCCCGGAGGTGTTTGTGCATCAAAGAGGACTCCGGAAGCTCCTCCATCACCATCTCCGTGTAGCCGATAATGGGGAAGAGTAGATTGTTGAACTCGTGCGCGATCCCGCCGGTCAGGGTTCCCACGGCCTCCATCTTCTGGGCATGGTGCAGGCGGATCTGAAGGGTCTCCCGCTCCCTTTCCCGCTGCTTCTGTTCGGTGATATCCTGGGAGGTTCCGAAGATCCGGATCACCTTCCCCTGTTCATCCTGCTGGCACGCCACCAGGGTCTGAATGTGACGATAGGTTCCGTCCTCGATACTGAATCGAAAGATTCGCTCGTAATCCCTTCCCTTTTCCAGGGCATCCTGAAACAGTCGGACGCATTCCTCCCGGTCCTCAGGGTGTATCCGCTGAAAGAATGTCTCCAGGACAAATCGCGGGGAATCGGGGCTTCGGCCCAAAATCCGGTCCATGGGATCGGAGAGCGTGAAGATATCCGTATCCGGATCATAGCTCCAACTCCCCAGCTTTGCCAGATGCTGTGCCGATTCGAGGTCGGCCTTGCTCCGCGCCAGAGCCTTCCGGCTTTCCTCCAGCGCCGCCTCCCGGGTCTGGACGGCCTGCGCCATCCGGTGAAGGTGGTTTGAAAGTCCATTGATCTCGGTATAGCTGTCGAGCCGGGCCGGAAGCCCATAATTGCCCGCCTCGATGCTTTCCGCATATCCCATCAGCCGGGTGAGGGGGCGAAGGGTCTTTGCCAGGCTGAGCACCAGCAGAAGGATGCCGAGAGCTGCGGAGAGGAGAATCCCGATCCGGAAGATCTTCCGGATCTGTGTTATCGGAAGGAAAGCCTCTTCCACCGGCTGCACAAATCCGACTACCCAGCCGGTCTGGGGGACGATGGCGATGCTGCCGAGCTTCTCCACTCCCCTGAATCGATACTGAAAAGTTCCCTCTTTTCCCGCCAATCCTTTCTGGATCAGCAGAAGGTTGGATACATTGAGCCGCTCCTGTACAAAGGATCGGTCCCGATGCGCGATGATCACTCCGGTCTGATCGCAGATCACCGCGTAGCCGTTGGATTCGATGCGGATCTTGTCCGTCATCCGGTTCAGCGTCTCCAGCTTTAGATAGCCCACAATGGTTCCGTTTTGAAAGGGAATACTCAGCGTCATGGTGGGCTGGCCGTTCAACTGGGAGATGAAGGTGGGGGACCAGTAGGGTCGGCCGATTTCCGTGCTCTTCTGGTAATGGGGCTGTCCCGACATATCCGCGCCGATATAATCGGGGTTATAGGGGGTGATATGGCGGATGATCCCCCTTGCCCCCAGAATCTGAATCGCGCTGAAGTAATCGTAATCTCGGATGATCAGATCCAGATATTCGCTGATCTGGTCCGGCCGAATCAGATTTTCGTTTTCCATCAGGGATTTGATGTTGTTGAGAAGTGAGTGGGGCTCGTTCAAAAAGCGTTCCACCTCTCCGGCCAGGGCCCGGGAAAGCAGCAGATTTTTGGTCCGGATCTCATGGTTCAGATGACCCGTGACGATCTTTACAGTGAAGAAGGCAAAGAGAAAAAGGGGAAGGGTTGCCAGAAGAATGAATTTCAGAGTCAGGGCCTGCTTGAGGCTGTAGCGGAGTTTCATGGGGCTATTCCATCTTGATAAAACTGCCGTTGCGAATCTCGATCAGGAATGTCTTTCGGATCGGATCTCCGTATGGGTCGATTCGGATCGGCCCCTGCAGCCCCTGGAATGTTTTGATGGAAAGAATCGTCTCCTTCAAGACCTTGGGGTTTTCATTCTTTTTCAGGGCTTCGAAGAGGAGGGTCGCGGCCTCGAAACTGAAGATCGCGGCAAAATCCGGGGCTATGCCAAAGCGATCGGTGAAGCGGTTTTTGAATTTCAGATACGGCTCTGCTTCCGATTCCCGGTCGATGCGGTGGGAGAAGATCATCCCCTCCACAGCCCCGCCCCCGTGCTGGATCAGATCATTGGTCATGGCCCAGCCGCTGGAGAAGATCGGTATCTCTTTGTCGATCTTTCGGATCTGCTGGCAGATCATGGCGGTATCGAGTGCGCCTGCTGCAATGATGATTCCCTCAACCTCGGGACGTAGCAAATCCTGTGCCAGTTTGATGAAGTGAACATCCGGAGAGGAGAAAAAAGTCTTTTCCGCGGCGATGGTTCCGCCCAGCTTCTTCAGCTCATCTGAGATATCGTTGAAAAATCCCCGGGAGTAGGTCGGATTGGAGAGTTCATACACAACCCCAAAACCGCGGATATTCAGATCTTTCACGCCATAATGCACCAGCCGGTCCGTGGAAAGCTTGCTGGATGACATCACCCGGAAGAGGTAATCATCGATGCCCGAAAGTCGGCTCGTACTCGCGGTGGGGCTGATCATCACCACCTGATGCCGATTGATGAGATCCAATCCTGCCATGGCCATCTCGCTGGTCATATGGCCGATGATGGCGGCCACGCCGGCATCGATCAGTTCCCTATCCACGGCTCTGGCCGTATCCGGCTCATGGCGGTCGTTGCGGATGAGCAGCATCACCTCCCGGCCATGAATCCCTCCGGCATGATTGATCTTTTCCACCGCCAGCATCACACCGTTTCGGCCCGAAGTCCCCAGATCCGAATGGCGGCCCGTCAATCCACCCACAAAACCGATGCGGATTTGCGGCTTGGAATCGCACCCCTTGCAAAAGGTCATCGCGGCCAGCAGCAGAGAGATGAGGATGATCTGCCGCTTCATGGTCCGGTTTTCTTCTCTTCCAGAGATTCGATGGCTCTTTCCCGAAGAACGGATAGATCTTCTGTTGTCATGGTTCGCTCCTCTCTTCTGTGGATGATCCTTTCCTGATCGAATTTCCTATGTACCATGAAGCCGGAATCCTTGCAACCGGTATCCCTGCCGACCAAAGCCGCGGCAGCAGCCTATTGGGATTTTAACAAAATTCTAACAGAATTCCCATCGACTTTTTATGAAAAACGATTACCATTGCCATTGAAATTCTGTTATGAATGGCTGAAAACGATCCATTTCGAAAGATCAAAAAAAAGAGTCTGCAACATTTTTACTGGTTTGATCATCCTTAATAAAGAGCGGATCGAGGAGAAGGGCATCCCATGAAAAAAGCAATCCTGATCGTCATCGACGCCTGCCGGGCCGACGCACTCGCGGCCGCAGGCACCCCCAATATTCAGCGGCTGATGGAGAAGGGGAGTTTCTCCCTTACGGCACGGACTGTGACGCCTTCCATCACTCTGCCGGCCCACTTCAGCATCTTCACCTCCATGAGCCCTCCGGGCCACAATGTGCTGGCCAACACGGCCCGGCCCGAGCCCTCGCCCGCGGCCTGGGGGATCATGGATCTGGCAAAGTACAACGGGTTGAAGACAGCGGCCTTCTTCAGTTGGGAGTATCTGAGAAACCTGTGGCTGCCAAAGGCGGTGGATTATGCCCTCTGCATGAATACCGCGCTGACGGACCCGGATCATGACGCAAATTTTGCCCGGGCCGCCGGGGGCTATCTGGTGGAGAAGATGCCCGATTTCTGCTTTATCTATTTCGAGCGGGTGGATAAGATGGGCCATGCCCACGGCTTTATGTCCGAGCCGTATCTGGAAGCGGTTCGGAGCGCGGATCGGGGAGTGGGGCAGATTCTCGACATGCTGGCCTTTGCCGGGCTCGAGGATCTCTATAATATCATTCTCCAGAGCGACCACGGCGGGATCGAGGATCACCATGAGGTGGACCTTCCCGAGGTGATGAGGATACCCTGGATCGCGGCGGGGCCCGATATCGCGAAGAAAGGGGAGATTCAAACGCCCGTCAGCATCCTCGACACCGCGCCGACCCTTGCCGAACTCCTCGGCATCCGGCCCTTTTACCAGTGGGAGGGAAAAGCCGTCCCGGTGGTCGGTAGATCTGTCGCGGTTGATGGAGCGGATATGGCAGCGGCATAGCAGAGAAGGATGGCCGGATCTTTTCCAGCGGCATGGCTGGAACCGGTAAGGGAGGGAAAAGTTCCTGCTGGGTCTGTAGATGCGCATCTCTTGCGCGGATAAGAGCGAGAGTCTATACCATAATTCTTTTGACCTCTTGGGGGATTGTCGGCTATAAAGGAAGTCTGTTGTCATTCTCTCGAATCTATCGGAAAAATCCCTTTTCTTCAAGGGGATGATTATCGACAGACGGTAACGGGAACCAGAAGAAATCGACCAGAGAAATCGACCAGAGGAAATCAAAAGGAGGAGAGATGAAGGGATGGAAAGGATGGCTCGTCAGGGCAGGAACTGCAGCCTTTTTGGGTGTTTTTCTGATCGGCTCCCTGGGATTTGCCCAGGAGTCTGAAGAACCGATCTTTGGTGAGGATGGTTTTACAATGGAAATCATCGACGAGGAGAACCGGGAGATTCAATTCACCTGTTCGGCCTCGGACCCGGACGGACAGGTTCTCCATTATACCATCGACTACGGGGACGGAAAGGCAGAGACCAGCACCGACGGGGTTTTCCAGCATGCCTATACCGATACCGGGGAATTCTGGGCCACCTGCACCGCGACCGACGATGCCGGAATGAAGAGTACGGCCGGCCCCCATACAATCAATATTCTGCCGGCCGGCCCCGGCTACGAAGAGAACGCCGCGCCCGCCATCACATCCTTTGAAGCCCAGTGGGTGAACAGGGAACTCCGCCAGGCAAAATTCACCTGTACGGCAAATGATCCGGACGGCGAGGTGGTCCGCTACACCCTCGATCCCGGAGTGAGCGGCGGAGAAGAGAGCAATGCCACCGGTATCTTCCACCATACCTATTCCGGAACCGGAACCTTTTCGGCCTACTGCACCGTTACGGACAACGAGGATGCCACCCGAACGACAGGGCCGGTGAACATCACCATATCGCCTTCACCGCCGACAGGCAGCGGAGATGATGACAGCATCGATGATGAGGGCGGAGATGACGGAGACACCAACAACTGCTTCATCGGTTCGGCAGGAAAAGAATAAATGCCTGAAAAGAATACCGGAAAAAGAATACCGGAAAAAGAATAAGGGATACTATGAAGGATACCTTTCGAATCGGCATCAGCGCCTGTCTGTTGGGCCAGGCGGTCCGCTACGACGGGGGCCACAAACACGACCGCTTTCTCACCGACACTCTGGGGCAGTATGTGGCATATGTACCGGTCTGCCCCGAGGTTGAGTGCGGCCTCGGAATTCCCCGTGAGGCCATGCGCCTGGTGGGAGATCCTGCAACCCCCCGTCTGATGACCCGCGGTTCCGGGATCGACCATACAGAGCAGATGGTCTCCTGGGCTCAAAAACGGGTAAAGGAACTCGAATCCGAAGATCTCTGCGGATTCATCTTCAAGAGCCGCTCCCCCAGCAGCGGCATGGAGCGGGTCAAGATCTACAGTGAAGAGGGGCATCCGGTCGGCTCCGGCTCCGGCCTCTTTGCAAAGACCTTCATGGACCATTTTCCCCTGATCCCCGTAGAGGAAGAGGGGAGGCTCCATGATCCTAAGCTTCGGGAGAACTTCATCGAACAAATCTTCACTCTGAAGAGGTGGCGGGAGACCCGCCATCCTGAAACGGGTCGGAAAAAGATGAAGGATCTCATCCGATTCCATTCGGAGAACAAGCTGTTGATCCTTTCCCACAGCGAAAAGCACTACCGGAAGATGGGAAAGCTGGTGGCGGAGGGGGCACAAAAGGATGCAGCCGCGCTCTTTGCCGAATATGAAGCCCTTTTAGTGGATGCGCTGCGGCTCAAGACGACGCAGAAGAAGAACATCAACGTCCTCCAGCACATGATGGGGTATTTCAAGAAGCAGCTCTCGGCAGATGAAAAGCAGGAGCTGCTGGAGGTATTGGAAGCCTACCGCGCAGACGAGGTTCCCCTGATCGTGCCGGTCACCCTCATCAACCACTATGTTCGAAAATACGACCAGCCCTACCTGAATGACCAGACCTATCTGAAGCCCCATCCGGCCGCGCTGAAACTGAGAAACCACGTATGATCCGCAAATAAAAAAAGGGAGGCTTGTCTAAAACCTCCCTTTTACCCTGATTCGATACCGGCCCTGAAAGGATATTGCTCCTTACTTGACGGCCTCTTTGAGCGTCTTTCCCGGCGTAAACTTGGGCACTTTTTTTGCCGCAATCTGCATCTCTTTGCCGGTCTGGGGATTTCTGCCCTTGCGGGCCTCCCGCTTAACCACCTTGAAGGTTCCGAAGCCGACCAGGGTCACATCCTCCCCCTTTTTCAGGGTCTCCCGGATGGTGTCGAAGACGGCATCCACCGCGGCCTGTGCCTCCTTCTTCGTGCTGACGACCTTGGACACTTCGCTGATCAGATCACCTTTGTTCATCTTTTTTCCCCTTTCTGTTGGTGTGGTCCTTGAATAGCAAGTGCTGTAGAACCAGCGGTTGAGTAAACCTTACATCTTTTGCGCCGCCATTTCAAGCAATCTTTGAACTATTGGGCCGCGGGCCTTAGAAAAAAAAGCGTTTCAGGACGACGGAGGCGGAGGATCAAGCGCTCATCCGGGATCATCCCCCGAGATATGCCTTTTTAACTTCCGGATTTTCAAGAAGATCCTTTGAATCCCCCTCCAGAACGAGATTCCCGGTCTCCAGCACATACCCCCGCTGGGAGAATTGGAGGGCGAGCCGGGCGTTCTGTTCCACCAGCAGAATGGCCGTTCCCTCCCCGTTGATCTCCCTGAGCGCGTCAAAGACCGAGAGCATCAGCAGCGGGGCAAGCCCCATGGAGGGCTCGTCCAGCAGCATGAGCTTCCGGCCGCTGACAAATGCCCGTCCGATCGCCAGCATCTGCTGCTCCCCGCCCGAAAGGGTTCCGGCCTTCTGCGCCACCCGCTCCTCGACCCGTGGGAAGATTTTGAAGACCCGTTGAATGTCTGCCTCGATGGCTCCTTTGTCCTTTCTCGCGAACGCGGCCAGTTGCAGGTTCTCCAGCACCGTCAGGTTGCCGAAGAGGCGTCTCCCCTCGGGCACATGGGAGATCCCCAGACGGCTCACCACCCTGTCGGGCGGATATTTGAGCAGATCCTCTCCATTGAAGGTCATCTTCGAACCGGGCTCTGCCGGAACCATCCGGGAGATGGCCCGAAGCGCGGTACTCTTGCCCGCGCCGTTTGCCCCGATGATGCAGACGATCTCCCCCGCATCCAGATGAAAATCGATGCCGTGCAGGGCTTTGATCCGCCCGTAGGATACCCGAAGGTTTTCAATCTTCAGCATTATACAACCACCTCCTTGCCCAGATAGGCTTCGATCACGTCCGGATCGTTTTGAATCTCCTCGGGGGTTCCTTCCGCGATCACCTCGCCGAAAACAAGGGTCTGAATAATGTCGCAGAGTTCCATCACCATCTTGAGCCTGTGCTCGATGAGAAAGATCGCCAGCCCCAGCTCGTCTCTGACCCTTCGGATGATGGCCATCATCTGGATCAGCTCCTCGGGATTCATACCCGCGGTCGGCTCGTCCAGAAAGAGGATCTTCGGCTCCGTGGCCAGAGCCCGGGCCATCTCGACCCGGCGCTGTGCCCCGTAGGGAAGGTTCGTGACGAGCTGGTCCGAAAGATGGGCGATTTGCATCATCTCCAGCAGTTCATATGCCCGCTTCTCGGTTGCGGCCTCCTCGGCATGCCGTTTTGGTGTGCCGAAAAATGCGCCGATCAGCCCGTAACTCAGCTTGGAATAGCGTGCCAACTTTACATGCTCCAGCACAGTCATGTGGCGCCAGAGCCGAAGGTCCTGGAAGGTTCTGCCCAGGCCCTGGGCAGCGATCTGATAGGGCTGGCGGCCGACAATTCCCTGGCCGTCCAGAAGGATGGTTCCCTGGCTGGGGCGATAGATCCCGGTGATCAGATTGAAGATCGTCGTCTTTCCCGCGCCGTTGGGGCCGATCAGCCCCCGAACCTGGCCCGGTTCCACAGATAGATTATAGTCGTGGACCGCTCGCAGCCCCCCGAAGAAATGGGTCATGTTTATGATTTCAAGCAGCGCCATCCTTACACCTCCCCTTCTTTCCGGTTTTTTGGGCCCATGATCCGTTTCGGATCGAACTCCGTAAAGGAGATCAGGCCCGTGGGCCGGAAGATCATCACCAGAATGAGCAGCAGCGGAATGATGATCCATTTGAATATCTCCAGAGGCCGCAGCGCCTCGGAGAGCATGCTCAGGCTGACCGCGCCGACAATCGAACCATAGACCGAGTTTAGCCCCCCGAAATAGACCATGGCCAGCACCTCGGCCAGTTTCTGGATGCCGAAGGTCGCGGGGTTGACATACCGGAGTACATGCGCGAAAAGCCCCCCGGCCACACCGGCCCAGAACGCGCCGAACATAAAGGCGATCATCTTGGTTCTCCGGGTGTTGATGGTCATCGCGTCGGCCGCGGTCTCGTCATCCCGGACAGCATTCAATGCCTTGCCGAGGATGGAGCGGACGAAATTGTTGATGATCCATACGCAGAGGACGCACCAGATGAAGACCGTCGGGAGATTCGCGTAGTCGGGCTGGCTGCTCATCCCTCTGGGGCCCCCTACCACTTCGAGGTTTTCCAGCAAACTCTTGACGATGAAAAGAAAGGCCAGTGAGATGATGGCAAGATAATCCCCCCGGGTTCTGAAGGAGGGGATCGCGATCACCAGCGCGCCGATGGCCGCGGTAAATCCGCCGATGACCAGGCCCGCGGGAAAGAGATACGGTCCTAAAACTTCAGGAAGAACCGCTGCACCAAAGAGCCTGTCATCGGCAAAGAGTCCCACTGTAAAGGCCGATGCCGCGTATGCCCCCAGTGCCATGAAGCCGGGATGGGAGCATGAGAACTCCCCCATATAGCCGTTGATCACATTGAGGCTCAAAGTCATCATCACCGCGATCAGCGTCAGCTTGACGGTGAGCACCCGGTATGCGCTGAGATCAGACCAGATATGGAGCGCGGCATAGAAAATCCCGAGATGGATGAGGGTTGGGATGATCAGCGGAAGCTTCAGCAGATTTTCAGCCAGAAGATTCCCCGCGGATCGGATTCGGAAGATCCAGGCCACTGTAAAGATGGGGATTCCGTAGATCAATACGCCATAAATCGCAACCTTGGGTATCATCACCGGCTCTTTGAGGATCACCGTAAGGCCGAAGAGCACCGGAATTTTCTCCATGTCGAGAGCGGCCGCAAGGATTTTGCCGAAAGTATGTTCCAGAACGGCTGCCGCCAGAATTCCGATGAGCCAGGCAATCAGCGGAATGCCCTGGAGTTTTCCTCTAAGGCCGATGCTTTCTTTATTCCTGCCATTTTCCGCCGCTAAAGCAGCGTCTTTGATCTCATTCATTAGCAAACCCTTTTCAACATGCAGCGTTGCTGATTTTCGTCTTTTGCATGATGCTGTTTTGATTGCGATAGTGGATTACAGCCTCAGCCGAGCGCTGTAGGGCTCGCCGAAAAAGCCGTGGGGCCGGAAGACCAGGATGAGCAGGATAATGGAATAGGCGATGAGATCCCGCAGCGTCGATGGAAAGATCATGGCCGTGAATATTTCGATGAAGCCGAGCAGGAATCCGGCCAGGGTCGCGCCCATGATCGAGCCTCTGCCCCCCAGGATCGCGGCAACAAATGCCTTCCAGCCGAAGACGATGCCCATGTAAGGATCTAAAACCGGATAGGCCACGCCGAAGAGAATGCCGGCAACCGCGGCCAGCGCGGAGCCGATCGCGAAGGTGAGGGTCGCGATGGTGTTGACGGGTATGCCGAGAAGCGGAACGACAACATAGTCGAAAGCCATTGCCCGCATGGCCATCCCGTACTTGGTCCGCTGGACGAAAAGATGCATGGCCACCATGAATGCGATGGAGACGAGTACGATCATGATCTTCTTGTTTGTGATGAAGACCCCGCCGATGTTGTAGGTGGCCGACTCGATCAGCGGGGGGAAGCGGACCCGCCGGGCCCCCATGATCGCGAGGTTGCCGGTCTCTAAAATGATGCCGATCATCAGACCGGTGATTGCGGCCGAGGCCCGGGGCGCATCCCGCAGGGGCCGGTATCCGATCCGCTCCACGATCATCCCCACAAAGGAGGTGAGAAACATGGAGATGAGGATCGTCAGCACCAGAATCAGCCAGCCCGGCAGGACAAATGTGCCCATCGCGGAGAGGGCCACCAGACCCGTTGCCACGCCGAAGCCGATGTAGGCCCCGACCATGAAGATGTCGCCGTGCGCGAAGTTGAAGAGCATCAGGATACTGTAGACCATAGAGTATCCCAGGGCGATCATCGCGTAGAAACTGCCCCACTGGAGGGCGTTGATCAGATTTTGAAAGAAGAATACCATCTCGCTGTTTCCTCGGAAGAAGCGCTTGAAGGAGGCGGGCCAAAGCGCCTGATATAAAGGCCCTGACCCGCCTCATTTAAACCGTCTTATGGGGATTTGACGTTTAGGGGCAGACCGATTTGTAGAACTCGTACTCGCCCTTGTCGCTGATCTTGACGATCACCGCGCACTTGATGGGATCGCCCTCTTCGGTGAAGGTCATGTTGCCGGTGATCCCCTCGAACTTATCGATCTTGGCCAGCGCATCCCGCACGCATTTCCGGTCCTTTTCGATGTCGCCGGTGATGGTTCCGCAGTCCTGGATGGCCCGCTGTACGATGTTCAAAGAGTCCCAGGTGAGCGCGGCCACGTCGTCTGGCACATAGCCGTGTTCTTTATTGTACCGATCGATGAAATCCTTGGTCTTGCCGGTCGCGCCCGCGGCCGCATAATGGGTGCTGAAGAAGAGGCCGTAGCAGGCTTTGCCGCAGAGTTCGACTGTCTCGGCAGAGCCCCAGGAGTCGGAGCCGACAATCGGCTTGTTCCATCCCAGCTCTTTTGCCTGCTGGACGATCAGGGCCACCTCATTATAATACTGGGGGGTGAAGATCACCTCCGCGCCGGAGCGGATGATGTTGGTCAACTGGGAGCTGAAGTCCGCATCCTTGGTGGTGAAGCTCTCATAGGCCACAACAGAGCCGGGGCCGTGGATCTTCTCCCATGCCTCCTTGAAGAACTCGGCCAGGCCCTTGGGATAGTCGCTGGCAACGTCATAGAGGACCGCGGCCTTGGTGTAGCCGAACTCATCCGTGATGAAGTTGGCCACCACAGGTCCCTGGAAGGGGTCCAGGAAACAGCCCCGGAAGACATAGGGGCGGTCTTTGGTGGTGTCGGGGTTGGTGGACCAGGGGCTGATCATGGGGGTCTTGTAATTGTTGGCCACATCGCCGGCCGGCACAGCCTGCTTGGAGGACTGGGGGCCTACGATGACCAGAACCTCGTCTTCGGTGATCATCTTGGTATTGGTCTTGACCGCGGATTCGGCCTTGGACTCGTTATCCTCGATCACCAGTTCCACCGGATACTTCTTACCGCCCACTTCCAGGCCGCCGTTCTGTTTGATGTCCTCCAGCCACATCTGAGCCGCGTACTTGCTCCCCTCTCCCACCTTGGGGATGTCGCCGGTCATGGGGGCGTTGATGCCGACCTTGATGGTCGTCTCCGCAGCCGAAACCCCTGAGACCGAATTGAGATTGATCGTCAGGCCGACGGCAATTACCGCGATGATAAAGATCAGACCCTTTCGCATAGTTTCCTCCTTTAAGTTGCTGATTCAAAAGCCCATTGCCTGTTCGATCCACCTGAAGGATCGAATTGTAGCCTGTTACCACAGTCTGATCTTTTTTTCAATGCTTATTGCAAATTTTGCCGTTCGATGATCGAGTTGCCGTTTTCCCGGGAACAGCTCTCCCACGCTTCGGCGGTCGGCCGGAGAAAGCCCTCCGCGGGGGTCCATGCGCCGCCGTTGCTGATGGTCCACTCGAAGCCATCGTATTTGTTGGCATAGGTGTTCTGCATGTTCAGCAACGAACCCGGCCAGACGAACATCGAGGGCCTGTACCGGCTGTACCGCAGGGATGTGATCCGGTCTCTGTTTCGATATTTTCCGTCATCCGTTCATAACGCGCATGATGCGGGTATATCGCTATCGTGAAAAGAAATTTTCCCGAAAAATGGCCGGAAAAGTCATATTGGCCAGTTGCGCTGATAGCAGCCTATTACGACGAGGTAGAAAAAGTCCAGCTCAAATTTCGCTCATTTGATGTTTCCAGCATGTTAAACCCGATACCCGAAGATGCTCTCGTTCGCGCCCGGAGCGTTTCGTCGGAAAAGCGCGGCCCTTGACTCGCAAAATCCAAAGGGGCGAAATCCGAAGCGCCTCGTTGTCCATTATAATAAGGATAACGAAACGAACGGAAGGGCGTTTTTCCGGCCCCGGCGCGACAAGGCTGCGGTGACGGTCACCGTCAACGGAAAGGCCTTCACCCACCTCACCGACAAGACCACGAGTACGAAGACCGCCACCACCCCCGCGGGCCGGACCGTCGAAGCCGGCTACGACCCGAACACGGGCCTGACGACCTATACTCGCATCCCGGGCCTTGCCGACACGGATTTCGGCTACGACCCCCGGGGCCGGCTGACCCGCGTGGCCGCGGGAACCCGGCAGAGCACCTTCACCTATGATGCGGCCGGGAACCTGGCCACTGCAACGGACCCGGAGAACCGGATCACGGCCTTCGACTACGACCCGATGGGCCGGCTGACGGCCCTCCGCCCGCCGGACAACGCCACGCTCCGGTTCGACTACAACGCCAACGGCTCCCGGATCTACGAGAGGAACCTCCTGCGGGGAATCGAGCGGGATCTGAGCTATTCGGTCGAACCGACATTCCGCACACCCCCGTCAAGTTATTGGATTTAAAACTGATTTTAATCCTACCGAATGGTAAGTAGAATTTTATAAATTCAATTTAATCAATTATTTGCCGATCTGATGTGCGGAAGGTCGGGTCGAAGATCATCTGCTGACCGCGGGGGGAGCCACCTACGAATACACCCCCGACGGCTTCCTGGCAAAGAAGACACAAGGGACTGAGATCACCCTCTGCGACTATTCCTCCGGTGGAGAACTCCTCGGGGTGAGCCTGCCGGACGGAACCGCGATCGAATACCTCCACGATCCCCTGGGCAGGAGGATCGCAAAGAAGGTCAACGGGATCATCACCGAAAAACACCTCTGGTCCGGGATGACAAGGCTTCTGGCTGTCTACGACAAAATCTGGTTGGCCGCGGTTTAACGAGATTGATTTCTTGCTTAACCGCCTTTTTGGGTACTCAAAATTACGGATCATCTTTTCTTCAGCAGTTCATTGAACTGATCATCGGATATCCCGGCTTGCTTGAGTATTGTTTTAAGCGTCCAGCGGTCCAACTCCTTATGGTCGGGGATGATGGCAACGCTTCTGGTTGTATCGTTTCTCATCTTGATGTGACTGCCGTGCTGGGAGACCTTTTCATATCCGATCTGCCGGAAGATTTTTACCAGTTTCCGCCCCGAGACCAGCAAGGGGCTGGGGCTCATACAGCCACCTCGCGCACCTTGTATTTGTCCGGAGGCAGGATGAGATCGCGCGGATCGGCTTCAAGATAAAGCTCGATGGCCTCTTTGAGATTATCGATGGCTTCCTGTTCCGTTCGCCCCTGGGTCACACACCCTTTTAATGCCGGACAATAGGCGACAATGTAGCCGTCCGTTCCCTGTTCCAAAACGATCTTAAGCTTCACTGATCTTCTCCCTCTGTTCGCCATTGATCTGTTGCCTGAGGATCAGGGCGTCGATGAATTTTGGCATAATATACACCGACATGGTTCATATTCCAAGAAAAACGGTATACATCGTTTTAGAATGACGGAAATCATCAGATGCTGTTTCAGGCCCGCTTGACCCGCATCATATTCGTGGTCCCTTCGGTCCAGACCGGGTGGCCCGCGGTGATCACCACCAGATCCCCTTTCCGGATGTTTCTCGACTGCAGCGCCGCATCCACGGCCAGTTCCACCTGCTCATCGCTGTTCTGGGTCATCTCCACGAGGCTGGGCAAACATCCCCAGTAGAGCGCCAGCCGGCGGACAGTGGCCGGCTCCGGGGAGAGAGCAAGGATTCTGGGCCGGGGCCGGTACCGGGAGACCTGCTTGGCCGTAAAACCGGAGCGGGTGGTGGCGACGATCGCGGCCGCATCCAGGTGGTCCGCCAGCACACAGGAGGCGTGGGAGACCGACTCCGGCACATCCTTTCGGGGGGTGAGGTTGAGGTACCGGTCATGGGGAAAGAAGCGCTCCGCATCCTCGGTGATCCTGACCATGAAATTGACCGCCTCTATCGGATACTCCCCCGAAGCGGTCTCCTCCGAAAGCATCACTGCATCAGCGCCGTCCAGCACCGCATTGGCCACATCCGTGGCCTCGGCTCTGGTGGGCCTCGGAGAGGTGACCATAGATCGGAGCATCTGGGTGGCGATGATCACGGGCTTGCCCGCGTCATTGGCCTTCTTCACCAGCATCTTCTGGATCGAGGGGACGCTCTCCAGGGGGATCTCCACCCCGAGGTCGCCTCTGGCCACCATGATGCCGTCCGAGGCCGTCATGATCGCATCGATATTGGCCACGGCCTCATGCTTTTCGATTTTGGCGATTACCGGTGTCTGGCGACCCTGATCCTCGATCAGCTTTTTGATCCGGAAGATGTCGTCGGCCCGCCGGACAAAGGAGAGCGCCACATAATCGACATTCTCTTTCAGTCCAAAGGCCAGATCTTCCTTGTCCTTTTCCGTGATCGCGTCGATCTGAATCGAGCCGCTGGGCAGATTTATCCCCTTGCTCGATGTGAGAACCCCTCCCTGAACCACCTCGCACTCGATTTCGGTGTCATCGATTCGTTTCACAACCAGCTCCAGCATTCCGTCGGCCAGAAGGATCCGATCTTCGGGAGAGACATCTTCAGGAAGGTGGGGATAGGAGACCGAAACCTCATTCTCATCCCCCATTTCCAGGGGCCGGCTGGTGAGGGTGAAGCGCTGTCCCGGCTCAAGACGGACCCCATCTTCGGGCAGCTTTCCCACCCGGATCTTGGGGCCGCAGAGATCCTGGAGAATGGCAATCGGCTTTCCCATCTCTTCGGAAAGGGCCCGGATGATCTTCATCTTCTCCCCGTGCTCGGCATGGGTTCCGTGGGAGAAGTTGAGCCTGGCCACATTCATTCCGTTCTCTATCAGCTCTTTGAGGACCGCTTCGGAATCACTGGCAGGACCGATGGTGCAGACGATCTTGGTCTTGGGCATAAGATATCTCTCCTTTTGGGTTTTTATGGGTTCGGTTTTTTTTATGCGCCGCTTCTTGAAATCAGTTGCTTCTTCCTTACAATATATCATGAGAAGAAGCGGATTTCGCAACAAAAAATTATTTTCAAAGGAGTCATACCAGATGAGCAATACCGAAAAGATCGAACCGTTGAAGCGGGTTTTTCTGACACTGACGGCCGGTTCCGAGCCCGGGAAAGAGGATTTGACCCCGGAGCCCTTTCTCTTCTCCTTTATTTATGGTGTCGGTTCAGAGGGGCTTTGCCCTTTTGAGTATGAGATTGCGGAAAGAGGGGAGGGGGATGAAGTTCGTTTCTCCCTCGGAAAGACCGAATCCGGCGCATTTTTCTGCCACCTGATGCCGATGCTGCACGACTTTTTTCCCCGAAACCCCTCTTCTGAAACCCTTCATCTGAACGCGGTGATCCGAAAGGTGGAGAATGCCGACAGCCGGGAGGTGGTGCGGGAGATGGCAAAGCTGGCCGAGTGCGGAGACAGTTGCTGCGGGGATGGCTGCTGCGGTCACTGAAAAATATCGCGGTATGAAGAAAAAAAGAGGTTGACAATCCAGTGATCGTATATTACATTTGCTGAGTTTATCCACTGCTGTGGAATCGAAAAAAATCCCCCATCTCCATGAGGGATTTTTTTTATTGCCAAAAACCAGTACAGCTTCCGCCATCTGCGGAATATCAATTCTATTTTTTATAAGGATGAAGGGATCATGAAGGAGGATACAGAGCGTCAGAAGCGTCAGAAACATCGGTATCAGTGCGCACATCGATTCGGGAAAGACCACCCTTACCGAAAGAATCCTTTTCTATACAAAGCGGATTCATGCCATCCACGACGTCAAGGGCAAAGACGGCGTGGGCGCGACCATGGACTCGATGGAACTGGAGAAGGAGCGGGGGATCACCATCGCATCGGCCGCGACCTTCTGTGAATGGGACGGCCATGAGATCAACATCATCGACACCCCGGGCCATGTGGATTTCACCATCGAAGTGGAGCGCTCCCTGCGGGTGATGGACGGCGCGGTTCTGGTGCTCTGTTCCGTGGGCGGGGTCCAGTCCCAGTCCATCACGGTGGATCAGCAGATGAAGCGGTACAATGTCCCCCGGATCGCTTTTGTCAACAAATGCGACCGGAGCGGAGCCAACCCGTTTCGGGTGATCCGTCAGCTCAACGATAAGCTGGGGCACAACGCGGTGGCCATGCAGATCCCGATCGGATTGGAGGCCAAATTCGAGGGCGTTGTCGATCTGGTGACAATGAAGGCCATCTATTTTGACGGGGAGAATGGGGAGATCCTTCGGGATGGTGAGATTCCCGAGGCCCTGATGGAAGAGGCTCTTCAATACCGGGAGGCGCTTGTAGATGCAGCCTCGCTCTTTTCCGAAGAATTGACCGACGCGGTTCTGGAAGAGGCCGGGATTTCTCCGGACATGATCATCGAAGCCCTTCGCAGGGGAACCCTGGAAAGGGAGATCACCCCGGTTTTCATGGGCTCGGCCTATAAAAACAAAGGGGTCCAGCCTCTGCTGGACGGCGTCACATCGCTGCTGCCATGTCCTCTGGATGTGAAGAACATCGCGCTCGACACCGAGCAGGAGGAGGCCGAGGTGATTCTCACCGCGGATACCAAAAAGCCGACCGTGGCCCTGGCCTTTAAACTCGAAGACGGGCAGTACGGCCAGCTCACCTACATCCGTGTCTATCAGGGAGCCCTGAACAAGGGCGATACGGTGATCAATGTCCGCACCGGAAAGAAGGTCAAGGTTGGCCGGCTGGTCCGGATGCACGCCAATCAGATGGAGGAGATCGATCGGATCAGCGCAGGCTACATCGGCGCGCTCTTCGGCATAGACTGCGCATCGGGCGATACATTCGTCGCGCCGGGCCTGAACCTCACCATGACCTCCATGTATGTTCCCGAGCCGGTGATCTCACTTGCCATCACCCCCAAGGACAACAAGGCCGAGATCAACATGTCCAAGGCTCTGAATCGGTTCTCCAAGGAGGACCCGACCTTCAAGGCCCATGTCAACGAAGAGACCAACGAGACCATCATATCCGGCATGGGCGAGCTGCACCTGGAGGTCTACATCGAGCGGATGCGGCGGGAGTACAATGCCGACGTCGAGACCGGTATGCCCCAGGTGGCCTACCGGGAGACCATCACCCGCCACTCCCCCTTCGACTATGTTCACAAGAAGCAGACCGGCGGCTCGGGCCAGTTCGGACGGATCGGAGGATATTTGGAGCCGACGGATGAGGCCGATTTCATCTTCGAGAGCAAGGTGGTGGGCGGCTCCATTCCGACCCAGTTCATTCCGGCCTGCGAAAAGGGTTTCAAAGAGTGCATGAAAAAGGGGCCCAAACTCGAGTTTCCGGTCAACGGCATCAAAGTGGTGGTCAACGACGGCGCCTCCCATTCGGTGGACTCGTCCGACATGGCCTTCCAGGCCGCGGCCAGAGGCGCATTCAAAGAGGCGTATGCCAAGGCCGCGCCCGTGATCCTGGAGCCGATCATGAAGGTGGTGGTCGAGACTCCGACCGAGTTCCAGGGTTCGGTGATGGGCTTGTTGAACCAGCGCAGAGGCATCATCCTCGGCTCTCAGGACGAGGGGCCCATGTGTGTCATCGAGGCCCAGGTTCCCCTGGCCGAGATGTTCGGCTATTCCACGGTGCTCCGATCTTCCACTCAGGGAAAGGCGCAGTTCACGATGGAGTTCTCCATTTATCGGGAAGTTCCCAAAAGCATTGCGGAAGAGCTGGCAAAGAAGGCGGCCCAGGACAAGAAGCAGGTGGCCTGATTCTTTGTGCGGCCCGAATCGGCCCGAATCATTTTGGCCCCATTCCGGGCCGATTCATCCCGGGCCGATTTATTCCGGGCCGATTTATTCCGGAATGGGGCTCCTTGCCCCATTGAACTCGATGCTCATATATCTTAAGGAAAGGAGCTTTTACATGCTCAAAAATGACCTGATCTTCCGCAACCCCATGCGGGTGGCCGGAAGTACCGATCAGGAGGAGATTCTTCCCCCCGGGGGGCTGGGCGCGGTGCTGGCACGGGCCGGTGTGGGAAAGACCGCACTGCTGGTGCAACTGGCCCTCGACAGCCTGCTGCGGGAGAAGAACGTCCTCCACATCAGCCTCGGGGACCCGGTTCGGAAGGTCTGCCTCTGGTATGAGGAGGTCTTTCGGAACATCGCTGCCCAATACGAGATCACGGACCGGATGGACGCACTCTGGGAGACGATTCTCCCCCACCGGCTCATCATGACCTTCAAGGCCGAGGACTTCAGCGTGCCACGGCTGGAGGCCCGGATCTCCGATCTCGCGGAGCAGGATATCTTTCTGCCCCAGATGATACTGGTGGACGGGATGTCCTTTGATGGCCCGGAGGCCCGGCAGTCCCTGACCGATTTCAAGACAATGGCCGCCAGCTACGGCATCCATGCCTGGTTTACGGCCCGCACCCACCGGGATGCACCGGCCGATGAAGCAGGTGTGCCGGAGAACTTCGCGCCCGTGGCCGATCTCTTCCATTCCATCTTCAGGATTCAGCCCGAAGGCAAGGAGATCTTTGTGCGGCTGCTGAAGGGGGGGACCCCCGAAGCAAGAGAGAAATCCCTCTTTCTGGAGCCGACGACCCTTCTGATCCGCCTGGGAAACTGAATGGAACAGAGAAGAGATCCTGGTGCTGAAGGGCTTTTTAGGCTTCCTTCCTCAGAATCTTCGAAAATTCAGGGGGGATGAAAAGAGAGCATCTGATCCGGGGATTTGATCGGGGATCTGATCTGGGATCATGGTTCTTCCAGATCCGTTCTTGAGATCCGTTCTTAAGATCCGTTCTTGAAGATCCGGGGCCGGAAAAGGTATATCAGGAATCGGGGATAATGTTGAAATGGATCGCCTCCGGGGAATCGGGGGCGACCTTTCTGCCGAGGCCGAAGATTCCGCTGTTGATGAGGGGAATCTCCTGCTGTTTCAGGTTCATCCCCTTCTCCCCTTTGATAAAGACATATGTCCCGTTGGTGCTGTGGTCGATGAGGATGAACTGGTCCTGGCGATAGACGATCCGGGCATGGGAACGGGAGACCCGGCTGTCCTCCACCACGAGATTGTTATGGCTCTGTCTTCCCATGGTGACGCTGGGGCGGCTCTGGCTGATCTCCACCAACTGTTCCCGGAACCGAAGCTCCATTCGGCTTCTGCGCTTCTGTGAAATGGATACGGTTCCGACAGCCGGTACCGGCGGCCGAAGAATGGTCTTACAGTTGATACATCTGGCAGGTGCTTCCTCATCTCCCGGCGTTTCCACAACATTTCGGGCGCCGCATTCCTCGCAGAAGATGATCATTTACCGATTCTCCCTCAACTGTCGCAATTCCTCCCGAATGGCCTGAAGTTCCTGTAGAAGGGCGTTTCCGATTTTATTCAAAGTCTGGACAACGTCACCTGCATTGCCACCTTCGTCTCCGTCAGCAGCTTCTTCCATTTCCCGGCCCGGTTCCGGTGATGGCACGGCTGGGGCCGGTTCCGGAGTCGGTTCGGCTTTGGCCTTTTTGCCCTTTCCGAAATCCTTGATCTGCTCCTTGAGCTTCTTGTACTTGTTCACTTCCGAGACAAGGATCTTCTTTTTGGCCCCATCGGTCATATCCTTTGTGAGCATCACCAGCTCGAGATTTTCATAGACCGAGTTCAAGAGCGCAATGGAGTCCGGGTGCGCGCCGGCCTTCTTCTTCTGGACATATTTCCCTAAAGATCCCATAAGCTGTAAAAAGGCGACCAGGATCTTGTCATTACTATGCGACTTCTCGATCTTTGTAACCTCTTCATTGAGCCGCTGCATGAGCTGATCGGTGATCTCCCAATCCAGAGACAGGATGACCGATTTGAGTTCCTTAAGATCTGAATTCTCCACGTCCAGGGTATCCTTTTTTGCCGGTTTGCCTTTATTTTTTTTTCCGCCGGCAGCAGCCGGAGGGGAGATCGGACCCCGCTGAATGTTTACGCCGGAATCATCCACATTCATCTCGGAATCATCCTTCAGGACGAGTCCGCCCGGATCATCATCGGAATAGAAATCATCGATGTTCTGGCCGGAACCCTCATAATCGACATCCTCCGAGTTTGAATCCTCCTTTTCATCTCCGAAGAAGTCGCTGAGTCGGCTGTCTACCTCCGTTCCCACATTGTCGTTATCATTGGAACCCACGCTGCATCCTCCATAATCCTGCCATCGATATTCCCCGAATCCTCTTTTGGGCCTACCAGACGTCGTTGATCTTCTCGATGGCGTCGGTGACCTTCAGGCGGAGAAGGCCAAGGGCCACATCCTTGCCGAAGATTGTGATCAGCAGATATTCGGGATTGACTTTGCTGAAGTGGATATTCTCGCTCTCTCCCTTATGAAAGAGCAGAGAGAACTCCTCCTCTCCGACGATCTTGGCCATGGTGTCAACCGCGGCAAAATTGGCCGATGCCAGAGCCGCAAGGGAGTATAGATCGTGCTGCGCCTCACCATTGTCGTGCTGGGCAATGATATTTCCAGCCATGTCGATGAGCATGACGCTGTGGACGCCGCTCTCGATGAGATCCTCCTCCAGCACCCGCTCGATCACCTCCAACTGCTCCGGGCCTAGAGAATAATCGGTAAAAGAGGCATTGTCATCATATTCGGAACCCAATTGTCTCTCCTCCTATTTGAGTACGTTTTGCAGGGAAGCCATAGTTGCGGAAATGATTTTCTTCAGAGTCGGAACCACATTGTGCCCCGTGACCGCACTCGCGGGGAAGGAGGGAACCTTCAACTGGCTGTTGAGATCCTTATCCATCACCTCGATCGGCAGCAGAGGAACATCCTTGAGATCCCGTTTGTTGTACTGGAGCACGAGAGGGACCTTGAAGATGCTCTTCTTATAGGTGGAGAGATTCTCCTGAAGGTTTTTCAGGGAAAGGACATTCTTCTTTCTCTGCTCCACCTGTGAATCCGCAACAAAGACGATGCCGTCCACCCCTTTTAAAACGAGTTTCCGGGTCGCGTCATATTTCACCTGACCGGGTACGGTATAGAGCTGTACCTTGACATCGTAGCCCATGATCTTGCCGATGTCAAAGGGGAGGAAGTCGAAAAAAAGGGTCCGATCCCCGTGGGTCTTGATGCTGACCATTTCGGATTTGATCCGTTCCCTGAACTTGCTGTAGATATACTCCAGATTGGAGGTCTTTCCCCCTCTGCCGGGTCCATAAAAGACGATCTTTGCCTGGACCTCTTTGGTCTTCATGTTGACGAACGCCAAATCAGATCCCTCCTAAACGATGGGTTAACTCGATACCTTCTGCAACAACGCTGCAACAACGGCTCCCGTGCGGTCTACTTTTCCAGCAGTCTGTTGATCTTTTCAATCGCCTCCGTCACCTTCAGCCGCAACAGCCCCAACGTCACATTTTTTCCAAAAATGGAAATCAGAAGGAATTCGGGGTTTATCTTGCTGAAATGGATGTTCTCGTTCTCACCTTTATGGAACAGAAGTGAGAACTCCTGTTCCCCGACGAGTTTGGCCATCGTATCCACAGCGGCAAAATTGGCAGACGCAAGGGCCGCAAGTGAATAGACATCATGATCGCATTGGCCATTGTCCCGATTCGCAATGATGTTTCCGGCCATATCGATGAGCAGCACGCTGTTGACGCCGCTTTCCACGAGATCTTCGTGGAGAATGGCCTCGATTCCGTCCAGTTGCTCCTGTCCCAGCGTGTATTCGGAAAAACTTATATCATCGTAATTTGACCCCAAATCTCTTTTCTCCCATGCCTTTATATATCAGCCGCCGTTCTCCACGGATCAGGCCAGTGCGATAAAAAATTTATAACTTGCTGGAATATTAAATTATAAATTATTCAACGACACTGCATCGGCTCCGATAATAACAGTCGGATCGATTCCTGTCAACAACTACCCATACTGTCCTTGTCGGACTTTTACAGCGATTTCCTTTCTACCAGATATCATGTTTCGTTTATTGACGCAATTGTTTCATTTTGATAAGATCAAAATTCTTATACTTCCCACCCCAAAAAAGGAGATAGATATGGCCAGCCAAAGAATCGAAGACCTGCCGGCATGGGAGAAATTAAAAGAATTTGTAGATCTCATGGACCGGCCTGATCATCATCTTTTTCATCTTATCAGAACCGAAGGCCGATTCCAAAAATTTTCTTTGGAAGGCGGCGGTATTTTTTATGATTTCTCCCGGCAGCGGGTCGATCCATCGGTGATGGAGAACCTCTTTGCCCTTGCCCGGGGGCGGGGGATAAAGGATCGGTTTTCCGCGATGATGCGGGGGGAGAAGGTCAATGCCACCGAAAACAGAGCCGCTCTCCATACCGCTTGCCGGGACTTTTCCGGGGCGTCGATATCCGTGGATGGGGCCGATGTCATGCCGGAGATCGGCCGGGTCCGGGAGGAGATCCGGGAATTCTCCGGTAAGGTGCATAGCGGGGAGATCAGAGGAGCCACTGGGAAAAGGTTCTCCCATGCCGTTGTGGTGGGCATCGGCGGCTCCTATCTGGGAAGCCGATTCGTCTCCGAGGCTCTGGCGGCCGATGCTGACAAGGGGATCGAACTCCACTATCTGGCCAACGTGGATATCAACGATTTCGGCAGGATCGCGGCCCGCATCGACCCCGAAGCCACCCTCTGGATCATCATCTCCAAAAGCTATACCACCCCGGAGACCCTGGCCAATACGGAACAGGCATATTCTTTCATGCGGGAAAAAGGGATCGACCCGGCCGGCCATGTGGTCACGGTTACGGCCAAGGGGAGCCCCGGAGACGATCCTTCCAATCCGGTATTGAAAGCCTTTCACATGTTCGACTTTATCGGGGGGCGGTACAGCGTCTCCTCTGCGGTGGGCGGGGTTCCTTTGAGCCTCTATCTCGGGTATGACCGTTTCGAGGGTTTTTTAAAAGGCGCAGAGGAGATGGACCTCCACACAAGGGATGCGGCCCAAGAAAAGAATCTGCCGCTGATCGCGGCGCTCATCGGGATCTGGAACAACAATTTTCTCGGCTATTCCGCACAGTCCATCATCCCCTACAGCACCCCTTTGAACCAACTGGCGCCCCACATCCAGCAGCTCTACATGGAGAGCAACGGCAAATCCGTAACCGAAGAAGGGGAAGGGCTTGAAGCCGATTCCGGGGTGATCATCTTCGGAGAGCCCGGAACCAATGCCCAGCACTCCTTTTTCCAGCTCGCGCATCAGGGACGACCCTTTCCCATCGATTTCATCGGGGTTCTCCGGCCCCAATATAAAGGTAAGGCAGCCATGTCAAAAGGGGTCACCAATCATCAGGAACTCTGGGCCAACCTCATCTCCCAGCCCCTGGCACTGGCCCAGGGCAAGGCCGATGAGAATCCGGCCAAAGTCTTCGGGGGCAACCGGCCTTCATCCACCATCGTTCTGGAGGATCTCTCTCCGGAGAATGTGGGAAGGCTCCTCTCTTTTTATGAGGCCAGAACCGTATATGAAGCCTTTGTCTGGGGGATCAATCCCTTTGACCAGTATGGAGTCGAGCTGGGCAAAATTCTGGCCGGAGATATCCGGAAGAAGATGGCGCAGGCCAATGAGAGCGGAGATGCAGGTTTTGAAGGGCTAGATCCGATCCGGAAGTTCTATCTCAAACGACTCTATGCAGCCAGGCTCTAGGCTTTCCAGCTTTGGGTTTGGGGAAAAAAGGGTAATTATGATATAATAACAATTATACGGTTCGAAAATCGAACCTTCCCAAACTCAAAGAGAAAAGGAATCTACCATGATGAGAACAAAAAGGGGAATCATCCTGCTGTCAGCAGTGATGATGGTTATGGCAATGGCCTCGGGCCTCTGGGCACAGGAAGCCGGAAAAGTCGATATCAATACAGCCTCTGCTGAGGTGCTGATGACTTTGGATGGCATCGGCCCGGTCTATGCAGAAAGGATTGTTGAATACAGAGAGGCCAACGGCCCCTTCAAGAGTGCTGAGGATATCCGGGATGTCAGTGGGATCGGCCCCAAGACTTTTGAGCAGAACAAGGATCGCCTGACCGTTGGCGACAACCCTGCTGCAACCGGAACTGAAACCTCTCCATCAGACGCTTCAGGCAAGAAAAAAGAATAATACCCACAGGTAACTTTCACCTCCTCTGCCCCCTGGCCGGTTACGGCCCGGGGGTTTTATTTTCCTTGACAGATCCCCCCCTTTCCATGCAATACTTTCCCTTTTAGAAAAACGGTCAAATCGATCCCGACCAAAACAGAATGCTTCTAAAACAGATAGTTGTGAGAATATTGGGCTGTAACTCAAGAGGCGGAGCTATGCGCTGCGGAACTATATACAGCGGAACTACATATAAATGATGCCGCGGATCCCGATGGCCCGTCCATCATCCCCTGTCCCACAGCCCATGAGCATCAAATGAATATGAACGGTTCCCTCCAATACCCCAAAGAGCCCGTACCGCTGGAGAATCTGCCGGTCAAGTTCATGAAGCAGTCCCGGTTCGTCCCCCTGGCCATGGATGGCGGGACCCTTATCATTGCGATGGCTCCTCCCGAGGACTCAGAAGCCCTGGAGGCCCTCAAGTTCGCGTATGGGCTCGACGTAGCGGTGCAGAATGGCCGGGCCGAGGATATCTTCGATGCCATTGAGCGGCTCTACGGCGCGGGCAGCCAGTCGATCGAGACGATCATCGAGGAGGCCGGCAGGGATATCTATGAGATCGCGAGCGCCGAGGATGCGGATGTGGATCAACTGCGGGATCTTGCATCCGAGGCCCCCATCATCCGGCTGGTCAACCGGCTGATCCTGAATGCGGTGGAGCAGAGAGCCAGCGACATCCACTTCGAGCCCTTCGAGGACGAATTCAAGGTCCGCTACCGGATCGACGGGGTTTTAAACGAGGTCGATGCCCCGCCCAAACGGCTCCAGGCCGCGATCATCTCCCGGGTCAAGATCATGGCCAAGCTCGACATCGCGGAGCGCAGGCTTCCCCAGGATGGCCGGATCAAGCTGAGGATCGCGGACCGGGAGATCGACTTTCGGGTCTCCACCATCCCGACCCTCTACGGCGAAAGTCTGGTGATGCGGATTCTGGACCGGGAAAACCTGATTTTAGACCTTGCCCGGATCGGCTTTCCGGAATCGCTGCTCTCCCGATATGCGGAGCTGATCGGCCAGCCCTACGGGATGGTTCTGGTGACCGGCCCTACCGGCAGCGGAAAGACCTCAACATTATATACGACCCTTGCACGGATCAACTCCCCGGAAAAGAAGATCATCACCTTGGAAGACCCGGTCGAGTACCAGCTCGGCGGCGTCAATCAGATCCAGGTCAACCCGAAGATCGGCCTCACATTTGCATCGGGACTCCGCGCGATCGTCCGCCAGGACCCGGACATCATTCTGGTAGGGGAGATCCGGGACCGGGAGACGGCCGAGATCGCGATCCAGTCCGCGCTCACGGGCCATCTCCTCTTTTCCACCCTGCACACCAACGATTCGGCCGGCGCGGTCACCCGGCTTCTGGAGATGGGGGTGGAGAACTTTCTGCTCAGCTCTACGCTACTGGGCATTCTGGCCCAGCGGCTGGTCCGGGTGATCTGCTCCGACTGCAAAAGGGAGGTCGATCCGGATGAAAAGCTGATCCGGTCCATGCGATTGAGCAGATCCGATCTGGAAGGGGTCCGCTTCTATGAAGGAAAGGGGTGCGAAGCCTGTAGAAACACCGGTTTTCGAGGAAGAACCGGGCTCTTTGAATACCTGCCCATCGATGAAGAGATTCGGAAAGAGATCCTGGCGCAATCCAGCGCGGAGCGGATTCAGCGCGTTGCGGGAGAAAGCGGGATGATCTCCCTTCGGGCCCGCGGATGGGAGAAGGTCAGGGCCGGGATCACCACCTTATCGGAAGTTCTCCGGGTAACACTGGAGATATAGCCTGGAAATCCTGGAAATATAGCTGGAAATATAGATAGTGCCGTTATACGCATACAAGGCTGCGGAGCCGACCGGAAAGGTAGTGCGGGGCTCTCTGGAGGCGGCCGATGAACGGGGTGCTGCAGGGCGTCTTCAGGATATGGGGTATATTCCCATCCAGATCCGGCCGGCCGGAAAGAGCGGCCCCTCCCTGACATCCGATCTGTTCCGGTATGATCTCAGCAAGAGTTTATCCGCGATCTTCTCGCGGATCTCCGAAGCCGATGTGATGCGCTTCACCCAGGATCTTGCAGCGCTTCTTTCCGCAGGATTGCCGGTGGACAGGGCACTTTCGGTGCTGATCGATACCGCGGAAAAGCCCGGATTTAAAAACGTGATCCGGGAGATGCTTCGTTCGGTGCAGGGGGGAAGCTATTTGTCGGATGCGATGGCCAAACACCCGAAAGCCTTTTCCGAGTTCTACGTCAACATGGTGCGTGCCGGGGAGGCCGGCGGTGTGCTGGAGGCGGTGCTGGAGCGGCTGGGGATCTTTCTGGAGAATTCACAGGAATTAAAGGATTACATCCGCTCGGCCCTGATCTATCCCATCTTTCTGCTCTTTGTGGGCGGAATCTCCATCATCATCCTGATGACCTTTGTCATCCCTAAGTTCTCCATGATCTTCGAGGATATGGGCGGGGCCATTCCGCTCTCCACAAAGATTCTTTTGGCCATGAGCGGGCTTCTGAGAACCTACTGGCCGATTATTCTTATCGGCACAGCAGGAATTTTCCTTATGCTGGCAAAAGCGATCAAGACGCCGGCCGGCAGACGCTGGTTCGATCGCGTCAAGCTCGACCTTCCGGTGGCCGGGGAGACCATCCGCAGAATTGAGGTGGCCCGATTTGCCCGGACCCTGGGAACGCTGACCAAAAGCGGGGTTCCCATCCTCCAGGCCCTGTCTTTGGTGCAGGAGATCATCGGCAACCGGATCATCTCGGGAGCGCTCGCCGGTGTGCAGAAGCGGGTCAAGGAGGGGGACCGCCTCTCGGTATCGCTAGGGGAGATCGGCCTCTTTCCGGAACTGGCCGTGCAGATGATAACCGTCGGAGAGGAGTCGGGACGGCTGGACCAGATGCTCCTCCGGGTGGCCGACACCTACGAAAAGAGCGTGAGAACATCGGTCAAGCGCCTCATCAGCCTGATCGAGCCGGCCATGATCCTCTTCATGGGGCTGGTGGTGGGATTCATCGTCATCTCGATGCTGATGGCCATCTTCAGCATCAATGAGATACCTTTCTGAGAGATTCCTTTCTTTCTAAGGGATTTCTTGAGATACCTTTCTGAGAGATCCCGTTCTGACGACCGTTCCCGGAAAACAAGACTTTATTGCAGGAGCATGGTATGAAAATAGAACAGGAGAGGGGATTCACCCTCATCGAACTGCTGATCGTCATGGTCATCCTGGGGCTGCTTGCTGCCCTGGTGGCCCCCCGGATGTTCGGCAAAACCATCACCGCCAGTCAGAAGGCGGCCAAAGCCCAGATATCGCTCTTTGAAACCGCAGTCGATACCTACCGGCTCGACGTGGGCCGCTTCCCCACTTCGGAACAGGGGCTTTCGGCCCTTCGGAAACAGCCCCAGGGGGAAGATCGGTGGGACGGCCCCTATCTCCCCAAACAGATCCCCCTCGATCCCTGGGGAAACGATTACCATTACCGGCATCCGGGGGAGCACGGTGACTACGACATCATCTCCTACGGCGCGGACAAGGCCCCGGGCGGAACCGAAGAGAATGCCGACATCGTCAGTTGGAAGAACCTCGGCGAGTAGCCCCTTATCGAGTAGCCGGCGCGGCTTCACCCTGCTGGAGCTTCTGGTGGTGATGATGATCGCGGGGCTCCTTGCCGGGCTCATCGGGCCCCGCCTGACCGGATCGCTGGGCAGAACCCAGATCCGCACCGCGGCCAAGAATATCGCGGCCTCCCTGCGGTATGCCAGAAGCCTTGCGGTCTCCGAAAATGCGGTCTATGCAGGCCGTTTCGACCTGGAAGAAAATCGTGTCATCATCGGCCGGATCGAAGCGGCGGCAGCAGAAGAGGGCGGCGGAGAAATCTTCATAAAGCCCAAGACCTACAGGCTCCCCGAAGGGGTGAGGATGGAGATTCCCCGAACCGAGAACTTCGAA
>JAABSZ010000123.1:0-11740 GCA_011390135.1 Desulfobacteraceae bacterium
GCAGGTGGAAGGAGGCAGGAGGCCCCGTTACAACCCCTGAAGAAGAGACTTAAAAAGGGTGTTAAAAAGTTAATATATCCCAAAACTAACTATTTGTTTTTATTTGCATTATTGATTTCCCATTTTTCCGATTTTGGGAACCAAAAATCGAATTAATATCTGATTTTATTATAAATAATCGCAATATTTTTATAAAAATAAACGATTCCGGGCTTAATTATTTGATATCAATAGAAATACTGATATTGTTTTAACACCCTTTTATAGTGAAGCAATTGTCGGGAGATATTCAACCCCCGGGCCGCACGGGAGATGTTCCCGCCGGCATTGGCAATCGCCTCCCGGATGATCTCTTTCTCCCGCTGGGCCTGCAGCAGGGAAAGACTTCTGCTGATTTCCATATCCTTTTGGACATCCTCAACCGCTTCCAAACCGCTCTTTTCGGGATGCGGCCTAAACGCCTCTGTCTCTGCGGATGCAGTTCTGTTTCTTTCCCTTTCAAAATAGTCGGGAAGATGTTCGGGCCCAATCAGACGCTCCTCTCCCATGACATTGATCGCGCCCTCGATCACATGGGCCAGCTCCCGGACATTTCCGGGCCAGTCTGCGGTGAGAAAAAATTCCAGCACCTCCGGCGTGACCGACTCCACCTGGGCATCCATCTCGTAGTTGTTCTTATTGATGAAATGGCGGGTCAGTGCGTCGATGTCGGCCTTTCGTATCCGCAGGGGCGGAATCTCCAGCGTCACCACGCTGAGCCGGTAGAAGAGATCCATGCGGAAGAGATCTTCGGGGATGGGGCTTTTGTAGAGTTTGTTGACAGAGCTGATGATCCGCACATCGATGGGAATTTCCCCGGGGGAGCCGAGCTTTCGGATCTTCTTCTCCTGCAGGGTCCGCAGCAGCTTTGCCTGGAGAGTTTTGGGCATGGAGTCGATCTCGTCGAGATAGAGGGTGCCCCCTTTTGCCTCTTCAAAAAGCCCTTTTTTGTCCATCGCGCCCGTGAACGCGCCCTTTGCAGTGCCGAAGAGGATGCTCTCCTGAAGGGTGTCGGGAATGGCCGCGCAGTTGACCGCGACAAAGGGCTTGAGCCTTCGGGGGCCATAGTTGTGGATGGCCTGAGCGACAATCTCCTTGCCGGTTCCGGTCTCGCCGAAGATCATGATGGGGGATCGGGTCCGTGCGGCGTTTTTGGCCCGGTTCAGACAATTTATAAGATCGGGATTGCCGCCGATGATGTCGGAGAAGTTGAAGCTTGTGCCGTTTTCCGGATTGATGTTGCACTCGTTGATGAGCGCGGCCGATTCATTGATGATCTTTTCCACCACATCCCCGTTGCGGATAAAGCAGATCGCGCCCTTGACCGCGGCTTCCGTCTCCAGAGGATAGACGCTGTGGATCGCGTGAAGGAGCTTTCCTTTGCGGATGCGGTAGTAGAAGAGCTGGTTGACGATGGCCGCGCGGTTGCGGATGCACCGGAGGAGCATGCTGTTGTTCTCGTTGAGCCGGTAGATCTCGGAGATATGCCTGCCGATCACCTGCTCCGGTTCAAGGCCGTCGATTGCGGCCTGTGCCCGGTTGTAGAACCGAATCCGGCCGTCCGCGTCCGTGATGATGACGCCCTCGTCCAGTTCCGAAAGGATCGTCAGGAAATCGATCTGGCTGAAATCGAAACCGGAATGGCAATCTGCTTCACTCATGGCGTTTTTCCGTTGTCGTAGGGGATCAGAACAGGCTATGCTTCGATCAGGCGATTCTGGATGGCAAAGCGGGATATTTCCGCGTTGTTCCGCAGATTCAGCTTCTTCAGCAGCCGAAAACGGTAGGTGTCCACAGTCTTGATGCTTATGTTGTACATGCCGGCGATCTCCCGGTTGGTGTTGCCCTGGGCCAAAAGTTTTAACACCTGCAGCTCCCTTGCGGAGAGGGTATCGAGAAGCGACCCGCCCTTCGCGCCCCGGGCCAGCCGGTCTGCCAGCATCTCGGAAATTTCGGGAGTGAGATATCTCGATCCGGAATGAAGCTTGCGGATAGCCGTAACGAGCTGCTCGGGCGCGGCCTTCTTGGTGACGTACCCCATCGCGCCGGCCTCCAGGGCTTTGACCACATACTGCTCCTCGCCGTGCATGGTGAGCATCAGCACAGGGATTTCCGGATAATAGGCCCTGAGCTGGCTCAACACTTCAAGGCCGTCGAGCCCCGGCATCGAGATGTCGATGACCGCGACATCGGGACGGCTCTCCCCGGCCTTGCGGATCGCCTCCCTGCCGTCCGCGGCCTCGGCCGCAACCGTCATGTCCCCGCTCTCCTCCACGATGCGGACAAGCCCCCCCCGCACGATGCTGTGATCATCGGCCAGAAGCACCCGGATCATCCAACAGCCCCCTTTCGTTTTCCCTTTCCATTGATCTGCTGATCTGCGCTTTAAAAAAAAAACAGCATTCCCGCAATACCCAACCCTTCCGATTCTGTCAAGTCCGAAGAATCGAACCCCCTCCCTCTATCGCGCACCGCCGGTATCAACAGATTCTTTTACAGATCCGGGGAGGTGTAAGAAAATTTCCTACAGAAAAATCAGAAATTTACGAATTTACAGATCCATTGGGCCCAGCTATTCAATACCTTGGACCTCTTTTTTCAAAGAAAGAGATACCCCCGCCAATCACCAATTGAAAGGGAGAACCGAAGGAATGAATGAAGCCACGAACATCGCCTATAACGTGGGCCTGCCCACGGGCCTTCAACTGATCAACGATCCCGGCCTCAACAAGGGGACCGCGTTTACCGAAGCCGAGCGGATCGCATACGGCCTTCGGGGTCTGCTGCCGCCCCGGGTCAACACAATGGAGGAGCAGGTCCGGCGGGTGCTGGGCAACTACGGGAGAAAGACATCCGACATCGAGCGGTACATCTTTCTGGCGGCCCTGAAGGACCGGAACCGGACCCTCTTCTATCGGGTTCTTCTGGAAAACCTGGAGGAGATGATGCCGATCCTCTATACTCCGACCGTGGGAAAGGCGTGCCAGGAGTATGTCCACATCTATCGCCGGCCCAGCGGCATCTTCATCTCCGCAACGAACAAGGGGCATTTCAGGGACAACCTCCGGAACTGGCCCAACCGGAACGTCCGGGTCATCGTAGTCACGGACGGGGAGCGGATTCTTGGGCTGGGGGATCTCGGCGTGGCCGGCATGGGGATTCCCATCGGAAAGCTGGTCCTCTATACGGCCTGTGCCGGAATTCATCCCTCCTGGTGCCTTCCCGTCACCATCGATGTGGGAACGAACAACACCGCCCTGCAGAAAGATCCGCTCTATTTCGGCTTACAGCACGAACGGATCCGCGGAGATGCCTATGATGAACTGCTGGAGGAATTCATCGTCGCGGTAGGGGACAATTTCCCCCGCTGCCTGATCCAGTTCGAGGATTTCGGAAACACAAATGCCTTTCGGCTGCTGAACCGATACAAGGACCGGATATGCACCTTCAACGACGACATCCAGGGAACCGCTGCGGTTGCCCTGGCCGGCCTTTTTTCGGCCATGCGGGTCACCCGCGGAAAACTGAAGGATCAGAAGATCCTCTTTCTGGGCGCGGGAGAGGCCGGCACCGGCATCGGCAATCTAATCGTTTCGGCCATGGCAGACGAGGGCATCTCGGCTTCGGAGGCCCGACAGCGCCTCTGGTTCATCGATTCCAAAGGGCTGGTCTGCAGCCGCCGGGAAAATCTCGCGGAGCACAAACTGCCCTATGCACACGACCATGAGTACCTGCCGGATATGCTCTCTGCGGTAAAGGCTTTAAAGCCAGGTGTCATCATCGGCGTTTCGGGCCAGCAGAACGCCTTTACATCCGAGATTATTCAGGAGATGGGAAAGATCAATAAGAGCCCGATCATCTTTGCCCTCTCCAACCCCACCGACAATGCGGAGTGTACAGCAGAAGCGGCCTACAAAGGGACCGAAGGCCGTGCGATCTTTGCCGGCGGCAGCCCCTTTGGCCCGGTGAAGATGAACGGCAGAACCTTCACCCCGGGCCAGGGAAACAATGCCTATATTTTTCCCGGCATCGGACTGGGAATTGCCGGAAGCAAGGCCGCCCGTGTAACCGACGAGATGTTTCTGACAGCCGCCCGGGTGCTGGCGCAGCAGGTGACCGATGCGGAGCTTTCAACCGGAAGCCTCTATCCGAGGCTCAACCGGATTCGGGAGATATCGGCTGAGATCGCATCTGCGGTGGCACAACTGGCCCATGAAAGGGGGCTGGCCAAGAGCGACCTCCCCAAAGACATGAAAAGCCATCTTCTCTCTCTGATGTGGGAGCCAATCTACCAGGAATATGTTTAATCGACCTTCCAAAGGACTGGGCAAGGCATTCCTCTCCTCCCGGTCCTTTCCCGGTCCTTTATGTCCCTTTGGTCCTTTTCAAGCCCCCCTAATCAACTCACCGCCCCCTTCCGCTTTCCATTGACCGGCGCCCGTAAAAAGACCTGGGTCCCCATATCCGGCGAAGAGCGGACCTCCAGCACACCACCCACCAGAACCGCGCGTTCCCGCATTCCCGCAATCCCCAGCCCTTCCGATTCTGTCAAGTCCAAGGTGTTGAACCCCCGCCCATTATCGCTCACCGTCAGCATCAGAACCCCCTCCTGCAGATCCAGCGTAACATCGACTTCATTGGCAAAGGAGTGGCGCAGCACATTGGTCAAAGACTCCTGAGCAATCCGATATGCCGCAGTCGACAGCGGATCATCCAGTTCCTGGACTTTGACATGCTCAAAGCGGCAGCGGATCCCGGTGCGCCGCTCGAAATCGTTTACAAACCACTCCAGCGCATCGACCAGCCCCAGATCATCCAGGACATTGGGCCGCAGCCGGTGAGCCATCCCCCGCACCTCCTCGATGGAGGTATCAATAAGATCGCACAAGGCCCGTGCCCGGTCCGCGGCCGGCGGATCGGCCTCCTTCAGCCTGTTGGCCAGCCAGACCCCGTCCATCCGCAGGGCCGTCAGAATCTGGCCGAGCTGATCGTGCAGCTCCCTGGCGATCGCGGCCCGCTCCTTCTCCTGCCCCTCCATGATACCGGCCGACAGCCTTCTGAGCTGGTCTCTCGACTTTTTGGCCGCGGTGATATCCGTCAGGATGCCGCCGACCGCGCTGGTCTCTCCCGCGCCGTCGTAGATGGGAAACTTGACCGCCAGATAGGTATGCACCCCGTCATCATGGGGAATCCTCTCCTCTGTCTGCTGGGGCCGCTGCTCCGCGAGTGCCTTTGCATCGCTCTTCCGAAACTGATGGGCCACGGCATCCGGCAGCACCTCGATGTCCTGCTTTCCCCGGATCTCCTCTCTCCGAACCCCGAAAATCTCGGCAAACCGGGGGTTGACCATGAGATACCGGCCCTCACGATCCTTGATGTAGATCACATCCGGCGTATAGCGCAGGATCCCCGATATCTCCTCGGTCCGAACCCGCACCTGACGCTCAAGATCCCGGGAATAGCGGCTCAACTCCTCCTTGGCCGATTTCAGGGCATCTTCGGCCCGGTTCCGATCGGTCATATCGATGGAGACGGCCAGAGACCGGATCACCCGTCCCGATTCGTCCCGCTCCCCGATCGCGGAAAGAAGCACATCCACAACGCCCCCGTCCTTTTTGACATACCGGTAAGGAATATCGGTGCAGAAGCCGTCCCGGAGAAAGGCCGGCATCACCGTCTCCTCCAGAAATCTTGCGGAAGGCGGGGTGAGAAAATCGGCCAGAGGCCGTCCGATAACCTCTTCCCGCGCATAGCCGAGCACCGAGAGCCAGTGATCGCTCACGCTCACCAGCCGCGCGCGCCGGTCCACCGAGTGGAGCATGGCCGGGGTGTTGTTGTAGATGGCCCGATACCGCTCATCGCTCTCCCGAAGCGCCTTTTCCACGGATCTGCGGCGCAGGATCTCCCGGCTCGCCTTCCGGTAGAGGAAAAAGACCGCAAGGCCGATGATCGCGCACAAAAAAAGGACGATCAGCCCCGAAACCCGGATCAACGGCCCTGTAATCCTGCCGGAGATCACCTTGAGGCTTCTCAGATGCACCACCTGCCAGCCCGGATCATTGTGAATAGCGGCATAATGAATCTGATACCGGTTCCTCTGTCGGTCCACCGCTGTCCCGTCATGTTCGATGATAAGCCCCACCCACTCCCAGGGGCCCTGGCCAAACTGGAGGGATGCCGCGATTCCGGCAACCGCATCGGAATTGATCCGCCGGATCAGTTGAAACCGCCAATCCTCTCTGCTGGAGATGAAGATCACCCCTTCGGGGGAAGTTACCAGAACGATCTCTCCCTCATGGGTGACGATCTCCTTTTCGATCCGATCGATGGAGGCTTTGATCACAGCCACGCCGATGGGATGATCCCGGTCGGGTCCGTAGACCGGAAAGCTGGAATAGACCCCCCGCTTTCCCGAGGTGGAGCCGACGGCCATATAGGTTGCCGGAACCCCGTGGATCGCCTGTCGGAAATAGGGCCGGAAGTTGAAATTGTACCCGACAAAGCTCTCCGGGGTGAGCCGGTTGCTCGCGGCCACGGTGTTTCCCTCCCTATCCATGAGATAGCAGACATCGGTGCCGAGGGTATAGTTGAAATGGTCCAGCAGGAGGTTGGCCTCGGCAAGGTTGCGGGTATCCGGGTGGAGAAGGGCATCCCGCAGATCGGACATCCCGGCCAAAGCCCTCACGGGCCGGACATTTTCCGAAAGAAAGGAGGTGAGGTTCTTCTGGATCATCTCGACCCGGGAGACGGCCTGCACCTCGGCCTCATTGACCGCAGCCTCCTGCAGCGCGGTATAATAGAGAAAGCCGCCGGCCGCAGCGGACCCGAAGGCCAGCAGGGAGAGAATCAGAAGAATGAATCGGAGTTTCATAATCGCCCATATGAAACACGCCCGGAGAAATCTCTCCGGGCGTGCTTTTTTCAATGGTTTACAATCCGCAAAAAATCAGAGCGGCCGGGGCCGATCGGTCATTTGATCCGATCCGACCGGGAATCAGCCGACCGTTAACGACCCCTTCACTTCCTCGACCTCCTCACCCGAAAGCACATTCTTTCCGCTGAAGAGCCCCCGGATCACCGGAATCCATGCCCCGCTCAACAGATACGCGTAGATATAGGTTCCTATGATGATCAGGATCATGGCCTTGACGATGTCATAGGAGGAGCCGTTCAGGGAGTAGCCCGGCACATACCCGAAGAGAAAGGGCGACAGATAGAGAAACTTCGCGAACTTGAAGGAGGCAAACGCGGTCCGCCACATGTTGGCCCCCGCGATGGTCGCGCCGGCAAAGGCCGCGATACAGACCGGCGGGGTGATGTTCGAATCCTGGGAGAGCCAGTAGACGATCATGTGGGCCGCGATCTCGTTCACCCCCAGATGGGTCAGCGCAGGAACCGCAACCACCGCGGTGATGAGATAGGCCGCGGTCACCGGAACGCCCATCCCCAGAATCAGCGAAGCCAGCGCGATGAGCAGAATCGTCAGAAAGAGCCGGCCGGCCGCCATCTCGATCACGATGTCGGCAAAGGTGAGGATCAGGCCGCTGAAGGTGAGAACCGCGATGATGATGCCGATGACACCCACGGTCGCGCCGATCTTCAGGCTGCTCTCCGCGCCCTTGCGGGAGGCCTCCAAAAACCCTTTGAAGTCGATGCGGGTATCCTTTCTCACCCAGCTCACCGCGATGCAGGTGGCAATCCCGATGATGGCTGAAAATCCCGGGGAGTAGCCGACCAGCATGAAGATTGTGATAAGCACCAGGGGCATGATATAGAACCACTCCTTCTTCAGCACCTGCCACGCGGTATGTTCGGTCCGCTCTCCCACGATGTTGTGCATCCTGGCCTCGAAGTGGATCATGACAAAGACGCTGAAGAAGTACATCAGGGCCGGAAAAATCGCGACCAGCATGATCCTGGAATAGGGAACACCGGTCAGTTCGGCCATGATGAAGCCGCCCGCGCCCATGATCGGGGGCATGAACATCCCGCCGATGGAAGCGGCCGGCTCGATCCCGCCCGCGATATGGGGCCGGAATCCGGCCTTTTTCATCAGCGGGATGGTAAATGCCCCCGTGGAGACGGTATTTGCGATCGCGCTGCCGGAGATCGAGCCGAAAAAAGCGCTTGCGATGACCGAGACCTTGGCCGGACCGCCCACCCGGTGGCCCACGGCCGCCAGGGGAAAGTCGATGAAGAAGCTCTGCGCGCCTGATTTTTCCAGGAATGCGCCGAAGAGGACAAAGAGAAGCACATAGGTTGCCAGAACGTCGGCCATGATGCCGAAGACGCCGTCGCTCTGGTAGAAGATGAAGGTAAAGAGTCCCACAAAGGTATCCCCCGGATGGGCAAAGAGATCCGGCATAATGGGGCCGTAAACGCCGTAGAGGATCATCAGTCCGCCGATGATGACGAAGATGATTCCGACCACCCGGCGGGCCACTTCGATGCCGACGAGTACGCCGATCACCGCGATGGTCCGATCCATGACCGTCTCTGCGCCGGCCCGGTAGTTGAGGGCCTCGAAGTTGGCGATCCAGTAGATGCAGACCCATGCCGACAGGAGCATCAGGAGATAGTCCAGGGCGCGCATCCAGTGATTCTTCGACTTGTACAGCAGAAAAATGAGGACATAGGTGATAAGAACATAGACGCCCCGGTGGTACTGGGTGGGTGCGGGTCTGTACACCGAAGAATAGGAATAGAAGAGGACGAGGATTACAGAGAGTGAGGTGAAAAGGTACTGCTCGATTTTATGGAGTTTCTCGTACACCTTTGGGGTCTCCTTTCAAAAGACCGGGCGGGGAAGGCTGGCCCCGCCCGGAATGGGGGTATAATTTACTTGATTACCCCTTTTTCCTTCCAGAACTTCTCAGCACCCGGATGGAGGGGGGTCTTGATCCCCTTGGTTCCCTCCTCGATGCTCATGGCCTTTGCCGACTTATGTACGCTTATCATATACTCCAGTCCCTCGGGGCTGAAAACGGCATCCAGCAGTTTGTAGACATCGTCTGCGGAAACGTTGGCGTTTGCGACCCAGAGCGCGGAATCCTGAAAGGTGTTGGTCGGTTTGTCCACGCCCTTGTAGGTGCCGGCCGGGATCACGACCTTCTCGAAGTAGGGGTATTTCTCGAAGAGGTTGATCTCTTCGGCATCATTATAGGTGTCGATGAGCGCGATGTCGTTTTGGAGTGCGGCCTCGATCACCGAAGCATTGGGAAATCCCACGAAGACCCAGAACGCGTCGAGCTGCTTGTTCTTGAAAGCGTCCGCGGCCTGTCGGTAGCCGAGGAAGTTGGCCTCGACATCATCCCAGATCCCCATCTCGGTGAAGAAGAGTTCGCAGTTGGCCGCAGCCCCGGAACCGGCATTGCCGACGCCGACGCGCTTTCCGGCCAGCTCCTTGGTCTTGGTGATCCCGGACTTGGCCCGGACAATGAGCTGCGCGGGTGCGCCGTAGAAGTAGGCCATTGCCATGACATCTTCGTACTTCCGGTCATCGTTTTTCAGCTTGCCGTTTCTGGCCTGAAAGACATGGCCCGAATAGGCAACCGCAAAGTTGGCTTTGCCGGTATTGGTCAGCCGGATGTTCTCGATGGAGCCGCCCGAAGAGCTGGCCAGAACCTTGATGCCCTCGACCTTTTTCTTGGAAAGGGTTGCGATCGCGCTGGCATAATACTGGAAAGTTCCGCCCGAGGGGCCTCCGGAGAACTTGTACATCTTTGCCATCGCGGTCAGGGGAAATGCCATGAAGATCGCCAGTGTTGCTGTTAGAACGAGTTTTCTCATTCCATCTCCTTTTTCTGTTGGGGTTGCTGTTTGTGTTGCTGTTGTTGAATTACTGAGCCATCAAACAATCTCTGATGCTGGTTCTGATGCTGGTTCGGAGAATATCGGCTTTTGGAATCTCCGTCAATTAGACGATTTCTGATCTTGCTGTCAGAAATTTTCTTACAAATCTATTTCTTGACAAAGTGCCATAATCTTATACCATTGCATATGGGGAAGCGCCATTGACCATTGATATCCTGTCCGCTGGCAGGTATTCAGCCCAATAACGAATCCGGCCTTGAAATCGAAGGAACAGATGAACAAGAAGAAACTTCTGAAGAAAATCCTCTCCGGTTCCAAGAATATCCGTTTTTCCGAGGCCGTTGCCATTGCAGAGGCATTTGGATTCCGTCTTGATTGGACTAGCGACAGTCATCATATTTTTGTACACCCCGATGTTCCTCAATTGCTGAACCTCCAAGATGAAAAAGGCCAGGTGAAAGCCTATCAAATTCGTCAACTGCTCAAAATAATCGAAACCCTTAATCTGCACATGGAGAAAGATGAATGAAAGATTATCATATCAATATCTTTTACAGCCAAGAAGATGAAGGATATATCGCGGATATTCCAGATCTGAAGTACTGTTCTGCGTTTGGAGAATCTCCGGAGACGGCATTGCTTGAAGTGTTGAAAGCAAAGGAAGCATGGCTGGAAGCGGCTAAGGCCAATGGAAAACAGATTCCGGAAGCCCATTATCGGCCTATGATTTATCAAATTGCTTGAAATCTATAACGATCAGGTTATCGAAATGTTGGATTTAGATGATTTACATCCCGATTACATAACAGATGAAAACGGCAACAAAAAAGCCGTGATCCTTTCAATATCGGATTTTCAGGAACTGATCGAAGATATTGAAGATCTTGCGGCGATTGCCGAAAGAAGAGATGAGCCGACGGTTTCCCATGAGGCGCTGTTGAAAGAGCTGAAGGAATAAAGGGTAAAAGGCTCAGGGTAAAGACCTCATCAGCCCACCGCGCCGATAGGTATCCGCGCATCAGTCTCCCCACCTTATCCAACCAGGGGGTGAAACCACGATCTTTCAGTTCGTTGTAAAGGCGTATGGCCATGTCGTAATCATCCCAGCAATAGGAGATGAAGACCTTACAGGATTCAGGTCTATTCTCGGATGCGCTTTTATTTTCCTCGGACTTTTCTAAGATGATGGATTCTGATGTCAGGTCAAGGCTCGAATCCCCGAACATCTCTTCCTTCACCCGCTGTGCCTCGATGAATGGAATTGAATCTCCCTCATAATCCTTCACACACTTCATCAGCGATTCGATTCCCCCGTTATAATACATGCACTGTTCAACTATCTCTCTGACAAAGATTTTCGCAGAGCCACTCAGGTCAATTCTCATGGATATGTTTGATGGTAGACAGTTGGTGATCAGCTCACGGGTTCTACTATTTATCATGGTGGGGCATTCCGTGAGTGCATCAGCCAGTCTCGAAATTTTATATGCGCTTGGATACATTTCCTTTGTTGGGGATTCAAGAGAGGTTGATCCCGACTGTCTCTCTACAGGTTTTGAAACGCTACCAAGGTTAATGCTTGTTATATTTTTTTTTTCATGTTTAGCCGGTTCTTCTTCCCCATGCTGCCAATACCGCCTGAGAAACCGATGGAGTTCCCGCGGGATCCGAACCGACAGGGGATTGGCCATGAAGTCCAGGAAAATCCCGTCTCTCAGCGGACTGCGGAGTTCCCCCTTCCCCGCTCCCATCCGGCGCATCATCCGGACGATCTTCGGGATCAGCCCCTCCTGTATCCTCGCATATTCCATCCGAAGGGTCCCGCTCTCTCCGGCCGTGCGCATCAATGCAAACAGCTCCCCTCGAACCTTACGCTCCCGCCTTCCCC
>JAABSZ010000124.1:0-11633 GCA_011390135.1 Desulfobacteraceae bacterium
GTCCGGCCGTGCTGGGACCGGCTGCCGTCGGTGTTGGCAAGCCGCTCCCGGCGCCCTCTCTTTACCATCGTCACCGGAGCCGCACAGATGGGGCCGCCGGACTCGGGATCGGTGTGGGGCGGCATCAGAATCAGCGGATTGGTCCCCATTTGGTCCGCATACCGGCCATACCCCCAGTGGCCCTGCCCCATCGGCATGGCGATGACTCCGGGCTGAATCCCGGCGGTGATATAGACAGGAGCGTGGAGTTTCCCCCATTCCGATTCGATCTCGACCAGATCCTCCTGCGCGAGTTTGTACGCGGCTGCGGTCTCGGGATGGAGGATGGCCGGAGTGTTCCAGGCCACTTTGGTCATGGGATCGGGGATCTCGCAGAGCCAGGGTCTGTTGCCCCCGCGGCCGTCAAAGAAGCGGATGGAGGGCAGGGCCAGAAAGGCGAGAGTTTCTCTTCGGGTCTCTCCGGAAGCAGCGCCATTCCCATAATCGGAAAGGGAACCGGAAACAGCTCCGGAAAGGGAACCGGAGAGCAGCGCCAGAGCATCCGCGTGGATCTGCGGCGCGTTGGCCTTTACAGGCTCCTTCTCCTTGAAACTTCCCCCGATCCTTATCACATCCATCAGCCACTCCCGCTCGGACCTGACCCCGGCCTTTTCCATTCCCGACCGCATCAGAAGCGACTTGTAATCGGCTGCCGGACGATTCTCCGCGGAGTAGAAGACCTCCAGGAAGAGATCTCCGATGTGGGGAACCGGAGCGAGCAGGCCCGTAGCCGGCTGCAGGGTGGCGTAAATCCCCTCTTTTCCGCCGTACTCATCCCACATCTCCAGAGGGAGCCTCGTGGGGAAGATCAGGTCCGCCACGGCCGCGGTCTCGTCCATAAAATTGGAAAATGCGACCACAAAGGGGGCATCCTTTTCCAGCATGGCCTTTACAGCCTCGACGCCTCGGGAGGGCGGAAATCCGTAAACCGGGTTGGCGTTGTATATCAGCAGCAGCTCCGGGGGCCGGCGGGTCAGGGTATCGAAGAATTGATCGGCCTCGGCTCTTGGGGCTGCGGTCGTCACCCTTTGGGGCCTGGTGAAGTCGAAAAGGGAGAGGGTCGGATTGAGGATATAATTGAGCAGGATCGATGCGATATCGGCCTTTACAGCGTTGGGCCCTTCGTTTGCCGATCCGGTCGGCAGTACCAGGGGCCACCGGCTCTCCAGCAGGGTATTTGAAAGGCGGTTGAAATCCTCGACCGCAATTCCTGTCTCTTCCGAGACCTTCTCCGGCGTGTAAGCGGCCGTTGCGCGGGAAAGACCGCGTCTGAGTTCATCAAAGAGATGCTCTCCCCTTCCCCAATCAAGCGCGGCCTTGATCAGCCCCATCGCGACCGCGGCCTCGGTATCGGGCCTGCACCCGAGCCAGAGATCCGCGTTGGCCGCGGTCAGGGTCTGAACCGGGGAGACATGGAAAAACCGCCCCTTTCGCTTCTCTTCAAGCCCGTGCATGGCCGCGAACTTCCGGCTGTACTCCACCGGGGAGAGCCAGGTCTCGAGAAAATCGGCCCCGAAACAGAGGAGGAAATCTGCCCCCTCCATCCGGTATGAGATAAGGGCCTCATCTCCGAATGCCGCCTTGTGCGCGGCTCTCAAAGACTCATAGGCAAAGGACTCCAGCACCAGCGGCTTCAATGCGCCGCTGCGGCCCAAAGCATCGGAGAAGAGTTCGTAAAGGGTCTCTCCGGTGGTCTCCGTCACCATCCGGATGCCCCCCTCCGCCTTTCCCGCGGCCCCCTTCACCTTCTCCTGCAAAATCCCCTTTGCCATTTCAAAGGAGATATCCTTGAAGGTTCCGTCATGGCCTTTGATTTTCGGGGCCATGAGCCGGTCCGGATTGTAGAGCCCCTGGAGTGCGGCCTGCCCCCGCATGCAGAGGGCCCCCCGGTTCACCGGGTGGTAGGGATTGCCTTCGATCTTCACGGCCCTTCCCTCACGGGCCTTTGCCAGAATCCCGCACCCCGCGGGGCACTCCCGGCAGACCGAGGCATACCAGCGGACCTCGCCGGTGACCATGTCATGAGGGGCTCGGACAAGGGAATAGAGGGTGTTTTCAGGACGGGAGGTGCAGCCTGCCGCAACAGATAGACTGCCGATGCCTGCCAGTTTGAGAAAGGTGCGCCGCTTCATTGCGTAAAAGCTCTCCTCGGGAACCGCATTGGGGCGAAAACCTTTTTTGATTTTTCCATTTAGGTTTCCGCCTTCTGGTTCGACAACAGATACAAACGGCTTAAAAAGCTTGCTGCTGGCCTGATCGTGATTTCCACAGACGATTTTCATTTTATAAAAAAGAAGAGAGACCTGTCAAGCAAGTATTGCTATCCTTCCGGAATCTCTTCCAAACAGGTCCGGTAGGCGAACCCTTCCCGTTTTTTACCGCAACAACCCTATTGAAAAACGCGCTTCACTTCTGCAAGAATGGAATCATACAGGCCAGCGACAGGTTTTCCCCAAAGGAGAACATTTAAAGACCAGGGAGGTGTCGTCGTCATGGTATTCAGCAAACATGCAAATACGCGGAAACAGCAGCGGGGATTTACCGACCCGGCGGTCGAAATCATCCAGCAGTATGGCCGATGGGAGAATGTTCCCGGGGGCGCAATCCGCTTCTTCTTCGGCGAAAAGGAGTACAGAAGAGCGGTTCGGGAACTCAAAGGGGTCGAACCGGGCCGAACCCCGGACCCAAAGCGGGCCTATCGGAAGACGATCCGGATTCTGGATCGGGCAAAGGGCGGCAGCATGATCATCAAAGAGGGGCTGGTCCTCACCCTCTATAAATAGAGCAGGGGCGGTTCACGCCCTAATCGGATGACTCTCCATCTTTTGCGGCCCTGTCGATATCGATGATCTTCGTGCTCTCGATATAATCGACCGTCTCATACTTGGTGATCCTCATCAGCTTCCGGGTGATCCCCCCCATCCGGTCCGCCTGGCTCTTGATGATGGAGAGATACTCGTATTTCGGATCATCCTCTTTCATCTCCATCATCAGCAGTTGAGAAAAACCCGAGATGGACTGCATGGGCTGGTTCAGCTCATGGCAGACCGCGCCGGCCATCTCCAGTATCCCCTGAAGCTTCTCCTCCTCGATCAGCTTCCGGGTCAGCTCCTTCTGGTCCAATGCGGACTTGATCCGGGCCAGCAGCTCGATCCGGCTGACCGGTTTTCGCACATAATCGGTCCCTCCGGCCTCATATCCCCGCTTCAGGGTCTCGTCATCGGTTCTCCCAGTGACAAAGACCACTGGAATATCCTTTGTGGCCGGTTCGGCTTTGAAGCGGTGACAGACCTCGCAGCCGTCCATCTCCGGCATGATGATATCCAGCAGGATCAGATCCGGGGGCGGATCTGTCTGATCACCCAGCGTGATCTCCAGCGCCTCTGGGCCGCTTGTGGCCACCCGGATCTCGTAATCCATTTTCAGGATCTCCATCAGCACTCGGATGTTGGCCGGTGCATCATCGACAATCAGTATGGTCTTTCTTTTTGCCGGATCTTCCATCCATCAAGCCTTTGATATGGAGAAAATCGAGTCGAGCTTCAGCACCGTGAAAAGCTCATAGATAGTCTGGGAGGCGTTTTCGATCCGCAGCGTGCCGTCGTTCAACGCCAGATCCTTGTAAAAGAGCAGAAGCTTGCCGATACCTGCGCTGCCGATGTGATTCACTCCCTTGAAATCAAAGACGATCTCCTTCATAGATGCGATGTTCATCTCCTTGAACTTTTTTTTCAACTCCTCGGCCCCCTGTTCATCGATATTTCCCGAAACTGAAAAGCGGGCGCTCTTTTCCTGTCGATTGACCGATAGCTCCATTATCCCCTCCTTCTGCTGAAAGATTTCCTCTTGAAACAGACCAAAAAAACCGGAATCGCCATTCGCGAACAGCTCACTGCCCGCAGATTGCCGGTAAAAACAGATCTCCACTTCGCGCCCCTGGTTCTGCCAGCGGGCTTCATCTGTAAACTGACGAATGATATAGACCCCTCTTCCCGATGTCCGGGTGAGATTCTCCGCGGCAGTGGGGTCCGGAAGCGTGTCGATATCGAACCCGGAGCCCATATCAGCCACCGTAAACGTCAGATCGTTCCCGATTCGCCAGGCCACCTCTATCGGCTTTGATGATTCTCTGCGATTGCCGTGACGCCAGGCATTGATAACAGCTTCCCCGATCACGGTTCGCAGATGGGGCAGCGGTTCCGCACCACTCGATTTTGACCATCGGGACTCCATCTGCCGGCAGATCTTCTCGATGGTCCCGCTGAGATCCTCTGCGCCGGACGGGTAGATGACCATCCTCCCGGTCTCTGTTTTGGACTCCACCTCCAGCCCCAGCAGGGTGACATCATCGTCTGAGCTGTTGTAGCGCCGGCCATCCGATCCCCGGGGCGTCACCTCCTGTTCGGCCTCCTGCGCGATGGCATTCAATATCCCCCGCATAAGAACAGAAACCGGAACCGCACAGCCCCGATCCTTGCGCCACTGCTCAACCAGCCGCCGGGTCAACTGTTCGAGCCCCTCGATATTGATCATCTCTTTGCCGGCCGAAAGCGGCATCTCCGTGAGACCGTCCGTATAGAAGATGAGCCGGTCTCCGGTCTGAAGGCGGCACTCTCCGGCAGTATAACCGAAACCTTCCCGAATTCCCACCGGGATATTGCTTCCCGGCTCTCGCGGCATGGGCAGGCTTTGAACCGTATCCCCCCGAATGAGCAGCATGGGCGGATGGCCCGCGGAGACGTACCGGAAGAGAAGGGTGTCGTGGTGCAGTTCTGCCGTGATCCCGGTGAAAAAATCCTCGGTTCCCAGAAGATTGGATCTACAGACTTGGGTATTGAGGCGGCCCATTGTCTCTCCGATCTCCTCATCTCCCCCATCTGTCAGAATGTCCTTGTGGGCCAGATCCGTCAGAATGCTTCTCAGCACACAGCCCACCTCATGGCCCGACTGATCCTTCAGGCTGATGATCGTCCTTTTTTTCCCTCCGCGGTTCAAGGTCCGGAAGAAATGGTGATCCCCGCCCTCGGCATGGCAGGGAATGAGCAGGGGCTCGACAAAGAGAATCCGGTCATCCGGCAGGTTCGTCATCCGGGGAAAGTCCCCGTTTATATAATGAAGAAGACGCTTGGCCAGTTCGATGCTTATCTCCTGTTTGCGGATCTCCTCTTTTAACAGTCCGTTGCTGCGGGAGAGTTCCGCGGTTCTCTCCTTTACCCGCTGTTCCAGTTCATCGTGGGAGCGTTTCAGTTCGGCCTGGGCCCGCTTTCTTCTGGCGATCTCCCACTGGAGCTGCTTGTTGGTCTTGGTCAGCTCTGCGGTCCGCTCGCTCACCAGATCCTTCAGATGATCCCGATACCGCTTGAGCGCCAGTTGGGTGTTGACCCGGGCCCGAACAATGGCCGGGCTGAAGGGTTTTGTGATGTAGTCCACAGCCCCCAGTTCGAACCCTCTGGCCTCCTCCTCCTCTTCGGTGCGGGAGGTGATGAAGATGACCGGTATCTGACGGGTCCCGGGGTTTTCCTTCAATATCCGGCAGACCTCATAGCCGTCCATGACCGGCATGGTGATGTCGAGCAGGATCAGATCCGGGGGCTCGGACCCCTGGGACATCTCCAGGGCCTCCGCTCCGTTGGTCGTTACCCGGATCTCGTATTCATGGCTGCGGAGGACGAATTCGAGAATCCGGATGTTGGCCGGCACATCATCGACGATTAGTACGCTTTGTCTGTTTCCGGTTTCAATCATGGGCCATTTTGATCGGGATCTTCCCCGCGCCCTCCTCTGCCGGAACGGCCGTTTATAATCTCTATGAGCCTTTCCGCGAAATACTTCATCTCCGCACCCTGTGCCGCCATCTCCTGGGCAGCGGCCGCAGACTCCTGTGCGCCGGCCGCGATCCGCTGAATCGCGATATCGATATCCTCCGAGGCCTGGCTCAGTTGATCCATGCCCCGGCTCTGCTCTTCGCTGGCCAGGGTGATGGATGCGGTCTTTTCTCCCATGAGAGTGGCGCTTTCGATGATCCCCTCGAAATCATTGTTCACCTCCCGGATGGCCCCTGCAGCCGAGACCACCCGCTTGACGGTCCGGTCGATCAGCTCCTGGGTGTTTGCAGAAGCCTCGGTGGCCCGAAGGGCCAACTGCCGGACCTCGTCGGCCACTACCGCAAATCCGGCCCCGGCATCTCCGGCCCTGGCCGCTTCAACCGCTGCATTCAGGGCAAGCAGATTGGTCTGGAATGCGATGTCGTCGATGGTCTTCATGATCCCGGACATCTGGCCGCTGTCGGCCTCGACCTGATTCATCTCCCGGGTCAGCTCGATGAGCGCCTTGAGGGACTGCCCCGATTTGGAGATGTTTTCGTTCATCAGATTCTCAGCGCCGCGGGTGAGGTTTGAGGTCTCCCGGCTCATCGCGGTGATCTCCTCCAGGGATGCTGAACTCTCCTCCACGGCCGCGGCCTGCTCCGTGGCATTTTGAGACAGGCTCTGACTTGCGGAAGAGACCTCAGCCGAGGCAATGGCCACCTGCTCAGCCCCTTCGTTGAGCCCCTGAGCCACCTCCCGCACCGGTCGGACAATGGAACGGACCATGAGCCAGAAAAGGAGCAGGCCGAAAAACAGGATCGCGGCCACCACCCCTCCCGAAGCATAGGCCATCTTGTTCACCTGGTCCAGGATATCATCCATGTAAACGCCGGAGCCGACGATCCAGCCCCATTCCTCGAAATACTTTACATAGGAGATCTTGGGCAGGGGCTTCTCTGATCCGGGTTTGGGCCAATAATACTTGACAAATCCGCCGCCTTTCTCCTTTGCAACCTTGACCATTTCCTCTACGATCGGGGTTCCGTAGGCATCTTTGAGATCGGCCGCATTGTTCTCATGAAGGCCTGCCTCCGGGATAGGATGCATGATCATGAAATGATTAAGATCGATGATCCAGTAATACTCGTTTTTCGTATGGCGCAGATCCCGGACAGTATCTTTTGCCATGACCTGGGCCTGTTCCCGACTCATGGCTTGGGCCTGTTCGGACTGGGAAAAATGGCGCAGGATGCCGGTAGCCGAGATTACCAGCTTCTCGATCTGATCGTAGCGGGCCCGATACATCTGCTGCTGAAACTGGTAGTGGAGCCACAGAAGGGCGATGACAAAACAGAAGAGCAGCGCGATGCCGCACAGATAGATTCGGGATGAAAGTTTAAGCCGGTTTATCATTTGAATTTCCTTATTCCTTTTCTTGGGCTCGCAGATGTTCTCCCAAATTTTTTAGAGATTCCAGTGTCTGGGCAAGGGAGTCTTCAAACTCGCGGAGCAGAAAATCGGAAGGCCTGGCCGATGTCTCCTTCAGCGCGGCATCCAGATCCCGGGACGCGGCAAAGAGTTTTCGGGCCGAAAAGATGCCTGAGACGCCTTTGATGTTGTGGACAGTCTCCCTTGCCCCGGACCAGTCTTCGCGATCCAGGCATTCAAGCACCTGTTGCGCGGAATTCCGGTAGTTCTCCACAAACTTCTCCGACACCTTGGCCAGCAACTCCCGCTTTCCGCCCACACCAGAAAGCGCTCTTTCGGCATCGATGCCCGGCAGTTGCAATGCCGATTTTCCGGTGGATTGGCCCTCCGCACTTTTCCATCCGCCGAGAATGGAGAAGAGTTCTTCTGTCCGGATCGGTTTGGAAAGATATTCGTCCATACCGGCCGCAAAACAGCGCTCCCGGTCCCCCTTCATGGCATGGGCCGTCATCGCAATGATCGGAACCGGCGATATCCCCTTCCGGGCCTCCCAATCCCGAATCTGGCGCGTCGCCTCCAGGCCGTCCATCCGGGGCATCTGAACATCCATCAGGATGGCATGGAAGGGGATTTCAAGAGGCTGGGAACAGACCTTCTGCAATGCGATCTCCCCGTCCCCGGCCACCGAAACTATGATCCCGGCCTGCTCCAGAATCTCTTTGGCCACCTGCTGATTGATCTCATTGTCCTCCACCAGAAGCACCCGCATCCCTTCCAGAACCTGGGGAGATGGAGCCTCCTCCGGGACCCGGGGCGATGGGGAGCTGTTGAGGGAGCAAAGAACCGCCTCATGCAACTGGGATCGTTTTACAGGCCGTGTGACCACGGCATCGGCCAGACGGGCCAGCTTGACCGTCTCCTCTCCCCCGAAATCGACCAGCACGATGATGCCGGTCCGCTCGATGCCGTCGGTGGCGCGGATCTGCCGAACCACTTTTACAGCGTCGATACCGGAGATCTCCGCATCGACGACCAGCAGATCAAAGGGACGGGCCGGCGGCGTCACCGCATCAAAGAGTTCGATGCCGGAACCCACCGCATTCACCTGTAGTCCCAAATTCCGCAGGATATCTCCCAGCAGTGCCCGGGAGGTCGGATTCTCATCGGCAAGAAGGGTCCGCTTTCCCAGAAGGGGCTCCGGCAGGATAAGGGAACAGACATCCCCAGCATCCTTTTCGACGCCGAATTTGGCTGTAAAGGAGAAGGTGCTGCCCCGGCCCGGAAGGCTTTGGACATCGATCTCTCCGCCCATCATCTCGACGAGCCGTTTGCAGATGGCCAGCCCCAGACCGGTTCCGCCATATTTCCGGGTGGTGGAGCCGTCTGCCTGGGCAAATGCGTCAAAGAGGCCGCTGATCTTATCTTTGGCAATGCCGATGCCGGTGTCTTTCACCGAAAAGCGGAGTTCGACCCGGCGATTCACCTCCCGGAGTTTTTCGGCCCGGACAAAGATCTCCCCGGTTTCGGTAAATTTCACGGCATTGCTGATCAGATTTACCAGGATCTGCCGCAGCCGCAGCGAGTCCCCGATCAGGCTGCAGGAGATCTTCTCCTCTACAGAGACATAAAGGGAGATCTCTTTTTTGGCCGCCTTTTCCGAAAAGATGTCCGCGAGGTTATCCAGCAGAATTCCGATCTGGAAAGGGGTCTCCTCCAGTTCCAGTTTACCGGCTTCGATCTTGGAAAAGTCGAGGATGTCATTGATGAGCCCCAGCAGCATCTGTCCGGAGGTCCGGATCTTCTCCAGATAATCCCGCTGGCGGTGGTTCAGATCGGTGCGCATGGAGAGGTCCGTCAGCCCCAGGATCGCATTCATCGGGGTGCGGATCTCATGGCTCATGTTGGCCAGAAATTCGCTCTTGGAGCGATTCTCAGCCTCTGCCATCAGCTTGGCCTGCCGCAGAATCGAAACCCGTTTCCGCTCGGTGATATCTACGGCAAACCCCTCGTAATACTTTACCTTTCCTTTGTCGTCCTTTACTGTCCGGGCGGTCTGGGAGATCCAGAGCGATGTTCTGTCCCTGCGGAAGATCCGGGTCTCAAACCCGAGCACATGCCCCTCTGATTCGAGAAGAGCCGTGAATCGTTTCCGATCCTCGGGGTCCGCGTAACCCTGCCGGCCGATGTCGGTGATCGAGATCATGAGGGCTTCAGGGGTATCGTACCCGTAAAGCCTGGCCATTGCCGGATTGGCACTGATGAAACGGCCTTCAGGGGTGCTCTGGTAGATCCCCTCCAGGGAGTTTTCAAAGATGGTCCTGTACTTCTCCTCGGCCTCCTTCAACTGCGCCATCTGATCCCGGAGCCGCTCCCCCATCTCTTCGAGCACCGATACAAAGGGGAGAAACTCAACGGCCGTGTCGATGCGGTCCGGGGCTTCATCCATGCCCGCGGTATAACGGCGGACCGTCTCCTGGAGCCCCTGCAGGGGGGAACGCAGAAAGATCCGCAGCAGCATGCCGGTCACCAAAAAGAGCGCGGCCGAGATCGCGACTGCGGTCAGCAGGGTGACGAACAGCAGCTTCCGGTTGACCCGCTCGTAGAAGCGCGGGGTCAAAGAGATATGGACCTTCCCCACGGATTTGCCGTTGTGGAATACCTCCTGCTCCCGGGTCAGCAGGGTCTGATAATCCCCCGGCTCCCGGATCTCCAGAATCGTATTCCCGACAAAGTCATCGATTTGCAACTGCACCACATGCTCGCTGCGGGAGAAGAAGCGGCCGATATGGCGGATGGTGTCGAGTTCGAAGTTCCACAGCGGCATCTCCAGACTGCTGGACAGAAAGGTTATGTACTCATCGATCCGATTCTCCATGCTCCGGGCCGTCTTTTGAGCCGCCATATAATAATAGACACCCAGAGAAAGAAGGGAGACCATCAGGACCGTGAGGACAAGACTTGCCGTCAGATCTTTGGAGATCGACCGGTGTTTTTTCGATTTTCCGATGGAATTGTGCATATCGGCAGACAGGCCACCCCTAAGACATTGGGACCGCAGAGGTCCGTCATCACAGCGCCGACCCGACTCCGGATCGTCTCCTGACAGTTGAAACGGTTCCCGATGGCCTCAGAGAGGCGATCGAGGAGCCCTGCCCCCTCTTCTTCGGTTTCCGCTCCGCGCAGCAGGCCGATACGCACCGGAACATCGGGGGCCGAAAGATCTTTCAGGCTCCACTCGAGCCATCGGAGAAGCCCCTGGATCACCCCTTTTTCTCCTCTTGCCCGATCCATGATCACCAGCCTCCCCTTCCGGAGAGCGAGAATAGGTCTGGCCCCGGCCAAATCGGCCATCAAGGCGCGCACCCCTCCCAGGCCAAGCTGGTCTTTTATGCGGCGGTGGGAATCCGGCACCAGCAGGAGGCGCACCTCGGGGATCAGGCCCGTTATATGATCCCGCACCGTCTCCGGGGGCCATCCCTCGGCCAGACGCCTTGCCGCCTCCATGGCCAGAAGCCCGGTTCCCAGAGAGATGAGACGGCTGTCGATGACCTCCAGAAAAAGCGGGACATTCCGGCCATAGCGGACCCGCCGACGCGCGACATAGCTCTCCATCCGGAGATCTCTTGCGGTGCGGGCCTGGCGAAAGGCCGGGCTCAGTTCCTCGGCCGGAAGGATGGCCAGGATATCGTTCTCCTCGGCAAGATCGGCAAATAGATGGTCAAAGGCCGATCCGGAGGAGGGGATTCCGGCATGAGAAATCCTGTAGATCGAGGGGTACTCCTCCAGAGCCGCATCCGGAAGATCTGCGGAACTGTCGATAACGATCCGCACCAAAGGCGACGCCTGGGGTTGAACCGTCACGATCCCCTGTTTGATAAGATAGATCAGATTCGTATATGTCCCGGAATCGATCATCCGGCTCTCGTCAAAGAGCCTCTTCATGGAGCCCCCCTCCCCGATGAGATCGAGGATATGGTTGAGGCCGTTTCGAGCCCTCACCTCGGGATCGGCAGCGAGCTTCTCCCTATCGATGATCAGAGGCCGATCCAATCCCCCAGTATCGATCCGCTGAAATATCCGCGCCTCCTTCTCTCCTTCCAGGATCAGAGATTCCAGCCCGTCCCGGATCGTCCGCGTCACAGATACCGGCTGAGGGTGAAACAGGGGCGCCGCCACCTTCTCACGAAAGATCCGGAAAAGGGCCTTTTTTCCGGCAGCCGCGTCATGAACCGCATGGACGATCTCTCCATCATCTATATAAATGGTGGCCCTCACCGGGATATCCCGGATCTCCAGCAGTCCCGACAGCCGGCGCCGGGCAAAGCTCTTCAACAGATTGACCAGCCCCTGCTCGATGGC
>JAABSZ010000125.1:0-11573 GCA_011390135.1 Desulfobacteraceae bacterium
GTTGTATGCCAAGAATAAGGTTCAACATATATGGTTAATCGAACCGATAACTAAAATTCTTGAGGTTTATCAACTTGATGGCCAATATTGGACATTGATAGGAAGCTTTGCTGATAGAGATAAAGTTACAATAGCCCCTTTCACGGAAATATCCATTGATTTGTCATTTTTATGGGTAATAACGGACTAATCGCCCTATAATCCACAATGATAGAACCGACCCCGTTTACAAAACAAGTCTGCTGCAGACTTGAAAGGGGTCGGATTCTATCCATTGTTCAAGAAGCCCGGAAAAGAGAAGCGCGTCGGGGACCTTATTATAGGGGGATTGGTTTAGGGAGGAACACGAGGATCTCAACGAATGCAGGTCTGACAGGACGGATCTGATGAAAAACATCGGAGGTGACACCCTCCGGAGACATTATTTTGAGGAAAACGATCATTAAGTTTTTAAGACATCAGCCTCTACAGCGGCATTAAGGCGCAGTTTTCCAATCCCCTCAGCTTTAAATTATTGAGCGGCCGCCCTTCAAAACCTGCTCTTTGACAAACGAAAAAACCCTACCCCTCTTCGGAAGAGATCTTCCTGAAGACGAAGGCCGCACGAGTAGATGGTGGTAAGGCAGGTGTTGTGAAATGTTTTCACCTGTTGTAGAATACGGATGACTTCTTCCCGGCTCAGGACGCAGGGAAGACGCTTTTCCGGCTCGGCTTTGAGAATATTGAAAAGGTCCTATTCCCGCCGAGCACATTGAAAACGACGTTTTGCTTTTACACAATGATAAAGACTTTCATCCCATAGAGAAACATTGCGGTTTAAAAGTTCTATCATTTTGAATTAAGAAAAGATAACCTCGCACTGCACAGGACGAAAAAAATCGTACTGGGTTTTCATGAACCCGATGTAAGGCAGAATACAGGGTATGCTGTTGCATAAAATCCGGTTTTTTGCTATGTGGAAGTTGAAACATAAATCAGGAAAGGAAAACCATGGATCTGGATCGGGTAATTTTTGCCAATCTGACGATCGAGCATCTTCTCTGGATTGCCGGGGGAATCGTTCTGCTGCTGGTTCTGGTCTCCATCTTCAAGAGACTCTTTGCAAAAAAGGAAGAGGCCCCCCACTATCAGAAAACCCGCTGTCAGAACTGCGGATGGCAGGGGCAGATCAGCCGGCTCGCGGGCCGCTGCCCTCAATGCAACGAACCCTTGGGAGAACAACGTATCAAGCAATGGCAAAAATGAGAAAAACCGTCTTTCTGCTTACACTGCTGGCCCTCATGACCTGGCTGATTTCGGGATGCGGCTCCCGCCAGGAGATCCATACCCGCCCCCAGCCCCGGACCGAGGAATCCCTCTTCACCACGGCCGAACGATACTTCAGCGTGGGCAGCTATAAAGAGGCTCTTCCCTACTATAACGAGTATCTGACCCGATATCCCATGGGGCCATATGCTACGGCCGCACTGATGAAGGAGGGGCGGATCTATGAGATCCAGGGGGAGTATTCCACTGCCCGAACCCTTTACAATCACCTCATCGACCGGTATCCGGGAAGCATGCTGATTCCGGATGCGGCCATGCGCATTCTGGAGACCTATTATCAGGAGGGCCGGTTCAAGGAGGTGATCCGGTACGCGGATACGGTCATGGGCCGGGTGCATACCGACATCCATAAATACGGGATCTATACCCTGCTCGGGGATGCCTACCGAGCGATCCTCTCCCCGATCAACGCGATCTACTATTACTCGGAGGCCGCAAAATACCTCGATGATCCCGAGTCGCTGGAGAAGGAGAAGCTGAAGAATGTCGCGGCCGAACTCTCGACCGGCGATATCCGCATTCTCCTGGAGCGGCTGGCCCCGGAGGGTCCGGTCCGGGGATATCTGATGTATCAGCTCGCTCAATATGAGGCCGAGGAGTCGAAAACCGGGGATGCGGCAAGTCTGCTCTCGGAGCTGATCCGGAATTATCCGGAGCATGAGCGGAGTCCGGACGCGCAGCGGCTCATCTCCGAATTCGACATCATTCCCGCGGAGAACCGGAACACCATCGGCTGTCTTCTGCCCCTGAGCGGCCCCTATCAGCTCTATGGAAATCGGGCCTTCCGGGGAATCGAGCTGGCTGTCAGCCAATGGGGCCGGATGAGCAAAAACCCTGGGGTGCAGATAGCGGTGGAGGATACGGCCTCTGACCCGCAGGCCGCAGCCCTTGCCGCGGATAAGCTGATCGAAAAACAGCCATTTGCCCTGGTGGGCCCGATCGTCACGGCCGAAACGGCCGCGGCCAGGGCACAGGAGGCCCGGATTCCAATCATCACCCTCACCCAGAAGGATGGGATCACCGGGATCGGCGATTATGTCTTCCGGAATTTCATCACCCCGAAGCTCCAGGCAGAGGCGTTGGCCGGATATGCCGTCAACCGGCTCGGCCTGACCCGATTTGGCGTCCTTTACCCTCAGGAGAAGTACGGAGAGACCTTTTTCAATGTTTTCTGGAATGCGATCACGGCATGGGGCGGGGTTATGGTCGGCTCACAGAGCTATGATCCGAACCAGACCGATTTCGGCACCCCGATCCGGCGGATGACCCGGGAGGCGAGGAACAACGGAGGAATCGAAGCCCTCTTTATTCCGGACTCCCCGCGAAAGACAGGGCTGATCCTTCCCCAGCTCGGGTTCTACGATGTCCGGCGGGTGCAGTTGCTGGGAACCAACCTCTGGCACTCGGACACCCTGATCGGGATGGCCGGAAACGCTGTCCAGGGCGCGATCATCGCAGACGGCTTCTTTGTCGAGAGTCAGGATCCCGCGGTGCAGGGATTTGTGCGGGCTTTTACCGAAAGCTACGGCGAGGCCCCCGGCTTTATCGAGGCCATCGCCTATGATACGGTGCAGATCCTGCTGAAACTGATGGATTCCCCGGAGCTGCGATACAAAAGCGGCCTGAAGGAAGCCCTTACACAGCTCCGGGATTTTCCGGGGGTGACCGGCAAGACCTCATTCGAGCCGGGGGGCGAGGCCCAAAAACAGCTCTACCTGCTGACGGTGGAAGGAAAGGAATTCAAGGAGATCTTCCCCCTGAGCCCCTATGCGGCTAGGCCGTCTCTCCATTCTTCAGCGATCCCTGCCCCGTAGCCTCCATCACGCTGTACCAGAGGCGGCCGTAGGGGCTCACCTGCTTGCGCCGGTTGACGGTCGCGGCCATTGGGACATGGACGAAATGATCGTTCCAATGGCCGATGAGCATCCGGGTCTTTCCGGCCATGGCCGCATGGACCGCATCCCTCCCTAAAAAGCTACAGAAGACATGGTCGTTGGAGTTGGCCGGCAGGCTCCGGATGATGTAGCTCGGATCGATGTACTTCAAGGAGATTGGAGTTTTCTTTCCTTTGAAATAATTGTTGATCGCCTCCTTGAAATAGAGGCCGATATCATGGAGGCGGATGTTGCCGGACGCGTCATATTCCCGATCTCCGTTCTCGAAAAGATGCTGCCCCGCGCCTTCGGCCACCACGATCACCGCATGCCCCCGTTGGTTCAGCCGATCCTCCAGCCTGGCCAGAAAGCCGTTTGGCCCTTCTAAATCGAACTCGACCTCCGGGATGAGCACGAAATTGACATCCTGCTGGGCCAGGGTTGCAGCGCATGCGATAAAGCCGGAATGGCGGCCCATGAGCTTGATGAGTCCGATGCCGTGAGGATATCCCAGGGCCTCGTTGTGCGCGGCCCGGATTGCGCTGGTGGCCACATCCACTGCGGTGTCGAAGCCGAAGGATTTGGCCACCATGAAGATGTCGTTGTCGATGGTCTTGGGAATGCCGATGACGCTGATCTTGAGGCCCCGTTCGGTGATCTCGTCGACGATTTTGGTCGCGGCCATCATTGTTCCGTCGCCGCCGATCACGAAGAGGGCGCTGATATTGAGCCGCTCGATGCTGTCCACGATCTTTTCAATGTCCTGGGGCCCCCTGGAGGAGCCGAGAAAAGAGCCTCCCTTTCGGATGATGCTGCTGACCACCCGGGGGTCCAACTCCACGAAATCATGGCCGTATTCGGGAATGAAGCCCTCCAGTCCATACCGGATGCCGTAGATTCTTCTCACCCCGTAGGCGTAGTAGAGTTCGAGGGTCACGGCACGGATGATCCCGTTGAGGCCCGGACAGAGCCCTCCGCAGGTGACGAGCGCGCACCGCATCTTGCTCGGGTCGAAGTAGATGTTCCGCCGGGGGCCTCCACTTTCGAACGACGGCAGCGGACTTCCCTCCTCGATCCGCCGGTTCACCCGCTTCAGGTTCACCTCGATGAGTACCCGGTCTTCGTCCGATACGAATGCTCTGTCGATTTCCAGGGTCTGTATGGGAGAGGCGATCTTCCGCTCGCCGAAATCGGGGATGTCGGTTTCGATGATTTCCAAGTCCATGATGGTCATAAGAGTCCCCTTTTCAATCCGCCCTTTCAGGCATTGGTTTTGCCGTTGAATGTAAATGCGCCCTTGCCGAGGATGTCGTGCAGATGGAGGATGCCCGCGATCCGTCCATCTTCTTCGATGATGGGCAGCACCGTGATCTGGTGGCGCTCCATGATGTTCAATGCGTCGTAGGCCGGGGTGTCGGGGCCGGCGCTTCTTGGATTGGGGGTCATGACATCCCGGACCGACAGTTCGAAGATCGGGGCTTTTCGCGCGATGGTTCTGCGGATGTCGCCGTCGGTGATGATGCCGATGAGGATCTCCTCGGGATCGACGATCAATGCGGCCCCCAGCCCGAAGCGGTTGATGACCCGCAGGGCCTCCTCCATTCCCGCATCCTGGCCGGCACGGGGCAGTGTATCCCCGGTCAGCATCAGATCCCGCACCCGGCTGGAGAGGCGTCGGCCCAATGTTCCGCCCGGATGGAATCGCTTGAAATCGGTGGTATCGAACCGTTTCTGATCCATGAGCACTACCGCGAGCGCGTCCCCCATCGCCATCTGGGCCGCGGTGCTGGTGGTGGGCGCGCCAACGGAGCAGGCCTCCCGCTCCACGCCCACGTCGATTACCAGGTCGCTGCACCGGGCCAGGGTCGATTCGGCATTCCCGGTGAAGGCGACAACAGGACATCCGATCTCCCGGATGCTCGCGATGACCGCGTTGAGTTCCTCGGTCTCACCGCTGTTGGAGAGACCGATGAAGATATCGTCCGGCGAGACCATCCCCAGATCCCCGTGCATGGCCTCGACCGGATGTAGAAAGATGGCCCGGGTTCCGGTGCTGTTCAGGGTGGCCACGATCTTTTTTGCAATCAGGCCAGATTTGCCGATGCCGGAGAGGATGAGCCGCCCCCGCGCGTCAAGGATCATCTCCACCATCCGCACAAAGGGGGCATCTATGCGCCCTGCCAGTTTCATAATCCCGTCGGCCTCAGCCCGCAGCACCTCGACCGCCTTTTCCAGAATCCGCTCCTTCACGTCACCTCGCTATGGAATCCATCAAAATATTGAATCATTGGAACAGCAGCTTAAAAATCATTCTACCACATTCCCTTGGCTGTCGGCAACGGCTCCCAAGGCGTAATATGAAAGAGAAAGCCCGCCATCTCCAGCGCACCACTCCGTCCTTTGCGTTTTGCGTCGCTTTCGTCCTTTACGTCCTTTACGTCCTTTAAAATGCCCCCAAGCTCAATCTTCCGGCAGATCGACTTCTCTCGATTCCATGAGCTGCCGGATGCCCTCCAGGATCTGAAGCATCCGTTTCTTCGACAGGGTTCCGATCTTTTCGACAAGATCGCTCTTGTTGACGGTGAAAATCTGGGAGATGTTCACGACGCTCCGTTTGGGCAGATTGCCCTCTCCTTTTTTCAATGCCACATTGCCGGGAGCCCCTCCCCTTTTGAGGTTGGATGTGAGCGCACAGACAACGACCGTGTTGATTCTGCTATGATTGAAGAAGTTGTTCTGGATAACGACATGGGGATGACGATAGCCGGGCTCGGAGCCTTCCGGAGCATGGAAATCGATCCAGAAGAGATCCCCTTGACGGATTACCACTGGTCTTTGACGATCCGGTAATGTTTCGAACGCATTCGGGAGACGGCCGGATCTTCGAAATCTTCCGGCAGATCATCGTATGCTTCATTGAGCGCTTTGAAGGCTTCGGCATTGCGGTGGCGCTCGATGAATTCCCGTGCCGCGATGGTGAACAGACGGCTCCTCGATACATTCAACTCTTTTGCCAGATCGTCCATCTTCTCAAATATGGGTTTTTCCACGGATATCGCGGTTTTGACACTCGGCATTTATCATTCTCCTGCAGAAGTTATACCGTAAGTATAACCGAAGGTATACAGCATGTCAATCCTCTTCTCTTGCAGAAACTGAATCCGTTCGGGGAAGCCCGGGTACAGACTTGCATCGTTTTCAGACCAATCCGTCAATGATCCTCAAAGTGATATTCAAGAATATTCTCATAAATAGCCATCCATTCCATAATATCCATATCATCCCCCAACTCTCCCTTCTGATACGACTCCCATGCCTGTTGGCTGCTAATATGAAATTTTCTTTCGAAAACATCCACTTCCCTTTTCAACTTATTGATATTCAAAAGCCTTCTGTCAGCTTCAATTCTCGTCAGCTTTGTCAGGGCATCCTTTACCCGCTCCGCGCCCAGGATATCGGTCAGTTCTTCAAGATTCTCATGCAGGTTCATCCGCACCTCCCAATGAAAAATTTCATCAAATAATTTAGCGGATTATACTTTATACCCAAGGGATCTGCAACGGAAATATTTGCAAAAACCGGATATCAGATAAGATATCGGACAGGATTGGTCCCCTTTAGCGGCCCTGAGCAGTGATATCTGCAAATACCCATTGTCAAAGTCCCCATCTCTTGAAAAATCAAGTTGAATTCCCCTTCCGGGTCTGTTATAGATGCTCTCTTTGGTGCATCGGGCACATTTAGAGGCTTTGGTACGAACATCTACAGCAAAAAGGAGGAACCCCCATGCGTCTGATTCTGTTGGGAGGCCCCGGCGCGGGCAAGGGCACACAGGCCAATTACATCAAGGATCGCTACAACATTCCCCAGATCTCCACCGGAGACATGCTGCGGGCTGCGGTCAAGGCCGGAACCGAGATGGGCAAAGAGGCCAAGAAGCACATGGATGCCGGCGGACTGGTCCCGGACGAGGTTATCATCGGGCTGGTCAAGGAACGGATCAAAGAGCCGGACTGCCAAAACGGATTCCTCTTTGACGGATTCCCCCGCACCATCCCCCAGGCTGACGCGATGAAGGAGGCCGGGGTCCCGATCGACGCGGTGGTTGACATCGAGGTTCCGGACGAGGAGATCATCAAGCGGATGAGCGGCCGGCGGGTCCACCTGGCCAGCGGCAGAACCTATCACCAGGTCTTCAACCCACCCAAGGAGGAGGGCAAGGACGATGTGACCGGCGAGCCCCTGATCCAGCGGGAGGATGACCATGAGGATACGGTGAAGAAACGGCTCCAGGTCTATCACGATCAGACCGAACCCCTGATCGACTACTACAAGGACTGGGAGAAATCGGGCGAGCCCAAAGCCCCCCACTACATCCGCATCATCGGGGTGGGCAAGGTGGATGAGATCCGGGACAAGATCTTTGCCGAGCTGGACAAGGTGAAGTAACCCGGTCTCCGATTCCGTTTCCACCGATCAAAAAAACGGCCCTGCACTCCCTTTCCGCAGGGCCGCCGCTCTTTTCAAAGAGATCCGACAATCATAAAAGATCAAAACGGCAAACCTTTGGATCCCGGCAGAAGATTTTTTTAAGAAGGGCTTTTAACCGGCTCATTCTTCAGCCGATTTTTTCAGCGCACCCTGAACCATCCGGAGCGCATCCTCCCGGGTCTCTATCCGGCCCTCATATCGGGCCGCCTCGACCATGGAAAGCAGCCGCTTGAAGTCCGGCGAGGGGGAAAGGCCGAAGATTTCGATCAGGTCCCGGCCCGTGATTAAAGGCTCGGACTCGCTCCGAGGCTTGAATTCCCCATGATAGTGATGGGCCAGCTCCCGGATGAAACCCCTGAATTCAATCTCCCGGGCCTGGGGAGTTCGGTTTTTGCCCTCCATATCGGCCAGGGAGTGGAGGAGCAGATACGGTGTCAGCTCCCGGCAGCGCATGAAGAACCGGGCGACCCCTTTTCCGGTCAGCATCCCCTTCTGATCCGCGTTGAAAAGATGCAGGGGACGGAGATGGTTTTCGATGAGCGATTCCACAAAATGCATCTCCTTCCGGGAGAGCTTGAGCCTGTGGCCGATCTTTGTAAATTCTTCCGCGCCCGCGCGCTCATGGCCGTAGAAATGGACGATCCCCTTTTCATCTACGCTTCTCGCTCCGGACTTTCCGATATCATGGAGAAGGACCGCAAGCTTGAGCAGCCCGATCTTCTCCTTTTCTCCGGATCGGCCATCTGCATCCGGATCGAAGATATGACGGGCCTCCTCCCCAAGAAGCGCTTCAAGCTTTTCAAAGGCCCGCAGGGTATGCTCCAGGGCATTGAAATCATGATGCCGGTTCTGGCCGCAGGATTTCAGGGAGAGCAGCTCCGGAAAGATCACGAAGAGCAGGCCGCTCTTTTCCATCCCCCTGATATGAGGAGCGCTTTCCGGGACTTGGAGGAGCTTGAGGAGTTCCTCCCGAATCCGCTCTCCCGCGCTCATCCGGATGAGGCCCCGCTGGTCTTGGATCGCGCTATCGGTCTCCGGGTCCATATCGAAGCCGAGCTGGGCCCCGAACCGGTAAGCCCGAAGCAGCCTAAGCGGGTCCTGGTAGAAGCACTCTTTTGTCACCCGGCGGATCCGCCGCTCCTGGATATGGCCCAAGCCGCCAAAAGGGTCGATGCGCCGGTTCTCTTCCAGGCTCCAGGCCATTGCATTGACGGTGAAATCCCGCCGGAGAAGGTCGGTTTCGATATCGGGCCCCCAAAGGGGCGAGATGTCATAGATCCGGCCCCGGGCATGGAGCCGGTAGATGATCCCCTGGGGCTTTCCCAGCTTGACGGCCCGGCAGTTGAGTTCCCGGGCAGCCGCTTCAGCAAAGCTTTCGGCATCCCCAAAGACCGCTATATCGAAATCATTGGGCTTACGTTCCATCCGCGCATCCCGGACAGCTCCGCCCACCAGATAGACGCCCCGGACCCGGGGCAGAAACGTCAGCATATCTGTAAACACTTATCCATCCCTCTGTACGGATAATTGAACAGCTAAATTTCGGAGAATTTTATCATTTCCTGCTTGACAATGGAAGAATCATTGTATAACAATTATAAATATTCGTGTATAGATATTCGTGAATGCCCACCTGTTGGAGAGATTGCCTTAACGAAAATTCAAATTCCGGATATCCAGGGAAGATCCTGTTGGGGATCTCCGGACATTTCAGGATAAAGCCATTCTCAATTGAACCCTTTTTTACCATCATTATTGCCAGAATGATTCAAGCGTAGTTCCGAAACGCCAGGGATTTGCCGCACCGAACCCATCTTCTCCGGGCCTTTGCGCCCGTGTACCCCCAATATTAATGTTATCCCTATGGAGTGAAATGTGAATGATGAACATCGTTGAGCTGAAGAACAAAAAAATCAAAGAGCTGACGGACATGGCGAAGTCGTTCAATATCGAGTCGCCGGCAGGTCTGAGGAAACAGGAGCTGATCTTCTCGATCCTCCAGGCCCAGATCGAGCAGAACGGCCTGATCTACGGCGAGGGGACCCTCGAGATCCTGCCGGACGGGTTCGGGTTTTTAAGAGCGCCCAACGCCAATTACCTGCCGGGCCCCGACGACATCTACGTCTCCCCCTCCCAGATCCGGCGCTTCAATTTAAGGACCGGAGATACCATCTCGGGCCAGATCCGCCAGCCCAAGGAGACCGAGCGGTACTTCGCGCTGCTCAAGGTGGAGGCCATCAACTACGAAGATCCGGAGACCGCGCGGGAGAAGATCCTCTTCGACAACCTCACCCCCCTCTATCCGGAAAATAAGATCAACCTGGAGTTCCAGGCCGAGAACTACTCGACCAGGATCATGGATCTGCTCACCCCGATCGGATTCGGACAGCGGGGCCTGATAGTCTCCCCCCCCAGATCCGGAAAGACCATGCTGCTCCAGTACATAGCCAACGCGATCACCTCCAATCATAAAGATGTCGTCCTCTTCGTGCTGCTCATCGACGAGCGCCCCGAGGAGGTGACGGACATGGAGCGGTCCGTGCGGGGCGAGGTGATCAGCTCCACATTCGACGAGCCGGCCGAGCGCCATGTGCAGGTGGCCGAGATGGTGATCGAAAAGGCCAAGCGCCTGGTTGAACACAGGAAAAACGTGATTATCCTGTTGGACAGCATCACCCGTCTGGCCAGAGCCTACAACTCGGTGGTTCCGCCCTCGGGGAAGATCCTTTCAGGCGGCGTCGATTCCAATGCTCTCCAGCGGCCCAAGCGGTTTTTCGGCGCGGCCCGGAACATCGAGGAGGGCGGCAGCCTGACGATCATCGCGACAGCGCTCGTCGACACCGGCAGCCGGATGGACGAGGTGATCTTCGAGGAGTTCAAGGGAACCGGCAACATGGAGCTGCAGCTCGACCGGAGGCTTTCGGACAAGCGCCTCTTCCCCGCGATCGACATCAAGAAGTCCGGAACCCGGAAAGAGGAGCTGCTGCTCGATATGGAGATTCTCAACCGCACCTGGATACTGAGAAAACTCCTCTCCTCACTCAATCCGGTCGACAGCCTTGAATTTTTGCTTGAAAAAATGCAGGGAACAAAGGATAATAAGGATTTTCTGGCGTCCATGAACGCATAGAAGAGAAAATATCTATCAATAAATTCGAAGAATACGGAGGTAAGACGTCCCATGAAAGAAGGCATCCATCCCAAATACGACGACACCACGATCACCTGCGCGTGCGGCAACGTGATCGAGTCCGGCTCCACCAAATCGGACATCCGGGTGGAGATATGCTCCCAGTGCCACCCCTTCTTCACCGGCAAGCAGAAGCTGGTGGACACGGCCGGCCGCATCGAGCGCTTCCGCAAGAAGTACGAGAAGTTTCAGCAGCAGAAACAATCCTAAGGATACCGGAAAGACCCCCATATGTTCGACAGACTGAAGGGTGTGGAAAACCGCCACGCGGAGCTGGAGGCCCTTTTGAGCGACCCGGAGGTACTCCGGGATCAGGAGAGATACCAGCGCTACGCGAAGGAGCATTCCGAGCTTTCTGACATCGTCAATGCCTATCGGGCCTACCTGCAGGCGAGCGAGGAGATCGAAGAGAGCCAGGAGCTGCTCAAAGACAGTGATCCCGGGATCAAGACACTGGCCAGAGACGAGATCGAGCGGCTCGAGGGAAGAACCGAGGCCCTGGAGACCGAGCTGAAGCGGCTGCTGACCCCCAAGGACCCGAACGACGACAAGAACGTCCTTTTAGAGATTCGGGCCGGCACCGGCGGGGATGAGGCCGGGCTCTTCGCGGGCGATCTCTTCCGGATGTACACCCGGTATGCCGAGGGCAAAGGGTGGAAGTTGGAGATGATGGCCCTCCACGAGACCGGGAC
>JAABSZ010000126.1:0-11552 GCA_011390135.1 Desulfobacteraceae bacterium
GTATCCGCCCAGCGCGGCCACCCGCGCCTTGAACCGATCTGCACGGATCGTCTCCAGAAGAATCTGAATCGGCTCTGTCTCGAAATAGAGATCCGGAATGATAAGATCATACTGCTCCGTCACCACGGGAATGAAATCGAGATTCAGTGCCTTTGCAGCCGCTTGAATCCCCAGCCCCGCATCGGCCGTGCCGCTTAGTACCGCAACTGCAACGGCCATATGGGTGAACTCCTCGTTTTCGTAACCCGGTATGACATCGGGATTTATCCCCAGTTCATTCAGCCGGTAGTCCAACAGAATCCGGGTCCCTGAGCCGCCCTGACGGTTTATAAAGCGGATCTCATTGCGCGCGAGATCCTCGATCCCCCGGATCGATTTGGGATTTCCCCGGGCTACGATCAGCCCCTGATCCCGAAAGACGAGGTTGACCCGCTTCACCGGAATGTTCGGGAGAAATTTACGGATATAGGAGACATTGTAGGAGCCGTCTTCGGTATCGAGCAGATGAGCCCCGGCCAGGTGGCAGACCCCCCGCTTGATGGCCATCAGGCCCCCCATACTCCCCACATGGCTCGACGAGAGGATGATGCCCCTGCCTTCGGCCTTGAGTTCGTCGGCCAGCAGATCCAGGGTATTGTCGTGGCTGCCCACAGCCACGATGGTATTTTCGATCTCCTCCACTGGCCGGAGCAGTTCGGCCTCCATCTCGGCTCCCTCTTTTATCCCTTCTAAATGTGCGGGAATGCGGAGAATCCCATGAGCTTCGGTGATCGAAGTGATCGTTCCCGCGCCCCGGGGCAGCGAAGTGGCCACAATCCGCCCCCCTACCCTTCCCAGCTTCACCCGGAGAAACTCCTCCACCCCGAGCTTCGACGGGAGCTTTCGGGTGGGGGAGACCATCACCCGCTGCCGCCTCGGTTCGGACTGCCCCAGGGCTCTATAGATCAGCGGCCCCACGAACTGCTCAAAGACAACAATAGCCGAGACCGGATAGCCGGGGATGCCGAAGACCGGCTTTTCATTGACGACACCCATAACGGCTGGCTTTCCCGGCATGATGGTGACACCGTGGATCAGCACCTCACCCAGTCTGTCAATCACCCATCGGGAATAATCCTCGGAGCCGGCAGAAGAGCCGCCGATGATGAGGATAATGTCCGCGTCATCGCCGTAAGCCGCCTCTTTTACAGCCGCCTCGATCATCTCCGGGTCATCGACCATCTTCTCCCGCCGGTCCGCAAGCCCCCCGCATTGGCCCACCATCGCGGCCAGCACATAGGCATTGGACTCGATCACCTGCCCCGGCCGGAGATCTGAAAGGTTTAAATTGCGCCAGTCCACCAGCTCCGAGCCCGTGGGAAAGATGACGACATTCGGCTTTTTTCTGACCGGAACCGAAAAGATGCCTCCCGAAAGGAGCGCACCCACGCAGTAAGGAGTGATCCGGTGATTTCGGGGAAAGAGAAGTTCCGTGGCCACGATATCCTCCCCCATCCGCCGGACATGCTGCCAGGGGAAGGCCGGGGCCTCGATCCCCACCTTTTCCGGCAGATCCCGGCTCTCTTTTTCCAGCGGGATCACATGCTCGATCATGATCACCGCGTCGGTATTTGCAGGCATCACATGGCCCGTATTGAGATAGAAGGCATCCTTTCCGATCATAAGGGCTTTGGGATTTCCCTCTGATGCCCCGAAGGTATCTTCGGCCCTGACCGCGATGCCGTCCATTGCGGCCGCATGAAAATTGGGAGAGGAGATCCTTGCAAAGACCGGCTCCGCCAGAATCCGGCCCACCCCTTCCGGCACCGAAACGGTTTCAGAAGCGTTCTGGTTCATGGAAAACCGCTCCTGAAGAATCTTTCGGGCCTCGGCAAGGCTTTTCATCTTAAGATAGACATTCCGCTCTCTTTTCATTGCGACCTTTTCTCCTCTGCGGTTTTCGATGCGATAAATTCCCGCAACATCTCCAGATCACTGGGATAGGGATTTAAAAATTCACAGCCGAAAAGAATGCTCTCCGAGCCCTCCAGCTCGATGATCCATCGAACCGCGACATCGGTCTCTGCAAGTCTTTTCAAGGGCTTTACCCCCCGAATGTCAGCGATTTTGAAAAGATCGGCCTCTTTTACCGGTGACTCTTCTCCATTCTTTTTGAGATTGAGGCAGAAGCCCCCCTCGCTCAGATCCATCATTTTTGCGATGAAGAGTTCGGTAAACCCGTCCTGGTCAAGCAGATGGACCCGAACATTGTCCTCAAGGGAGAAGTAAACCCGCTGGAACTCTCTTTTATCGTTTTGATTCATGGCATCACTTTTTTTTGCAGATCGGCCGAAAGGTTTGTCATCAAAGCTTTGAAAGCGGAATCACAGAAACCTGCGCCTCCCGGTCCAGCCCCTCGGTATCCCGATCGATCTCCACCAGCCCGTCGGCCTTGACCATGGTATGGATCAGTCCCGATTTGCCCAGCACCGGCTCGGCCCACAAAGTATTCTCTCTTTTGACCAGCCGAACCCGGATAAAATCGACCCGGCCCTGTGCCGATGAGATATTTCGGGCCATCTTTGCCGTAATTCGGGGTTTTTGCCGCACCTTTTCTCCGGAGAGATGACATAGAAAAGGAAGGACCACAACCGTAAAGACCACCATTGCAGAGGTGACATGCCCCGGCAGCCCCCATACCGGTTTTTCCCGGACCCGGGCCAGGATCGTGGGCTTTCCCGGGCTGATGGAGATGCCGTGAACCAGAATCCCGGCATGGGGCAGCGCGGAAAAGACCTCCACTGTAAAATCTCGCGTTCCCACGGAGCTTCCGCCGGAGATCAGCACCATATCGGCCTTCTCCAAAGCCTCTTTGCAGGTATTTAGCAGCTCTTCATACTCATCCGGAACAATGCCGAAGATCAGGGGAACCGCGCCGGCCTCTTTGACCATTCCGGCCAGGGTGTAGGTGTTGACATCCCGGATCTGCCCCGGCTTGGGGCTTCTGTCGATGGGAACAACCTCATCGCCGGTGGAGAGGATGGCCACAATCGGGAGCCGGTAAACAGGGATCTGTTCGATTCCCAGTGCCGCGAGCAGCCCGATCTCCTGGGGCCTCAGCCGTCTCCCCGCAGAGAGGATAGTCTCACCCTTTCGGATGTCCTCCCCGGCCTGCAGAAGATGCTGTCCCGGCGCAACGCTCTTATAGACCTCTATGGTGGAACCAATCTCACCGCCGGCCTGATCCCCGGACTCTTCCCCAGCCTCTTCCCCGGCCTGATCCCGAGCATCTTCCCCGGCTTCATCCAGTGCTTCGGTATGCTCGATCATGACCACCGCGTCCGCGCCTTGGGGCAGCATACCGCCGGTCGAAATCCTTGCACATTGGCCAGGCCCGATACGAAAGCCAGGAGATTCCCCCATTGCAATCGTGCCCGCAACCTCCAGATATGCCGGATTACCTTCGGAAGCGCCAAAGGTGGAAGAGGCCCGCACCGCATAACCATCCATCGTGGCCCGCATGAAATCGGGCAGATCCGCGTCCGAAGCCAGATCCTGCGCCAGCACCCGCCCCAGACCATCCGCAACGGAGACCGTTTCCGCAGAGACCGCGGGAAATCCGGAAATCAGGCTAAACACATCCGGAAGATCGGTAACCTTAAAAAAGTCCTTCATCGATCAACGGCTCCACTTTCTCCTTTATGTCCCTTGGGTCCTTTTGGTCCCTTTTGCCGCGGCATCAATTCTCCCCCTTCTCCCGATCCGATTTCTCCATCAGCCGGATCTCCGAAGAGCCCGGAAGAGTCGTCACAAAATCCTTTCCCATGAGCTGAGACGGCGTATAATATCCGGGCTGAAGCCGCTTCTCCAGCAGCCTTTCCACCACCCCCAGGCTACCGTGAACCGTCATTTCATATCCGTTTGCCGTGGTCAGCCTTGCCTGAAGAAGATACCCCGAATCGCTTCTGACCTCTCCCCAGACATGGGAGCGGCTCCCCTTCCGCTCTTCTTCGGAGGGCCCCTTGACCCGTTTTTCGATCCGCGCTTTCATAAATCGCTGCACCGGCCCCAGACCCAGCAGAAAACGAAACCGCTGCATCATCTTCATCCGTCGGATCATTCCCCGCGAGGCCGACATAAAGACTCGGATATCCCCAATCCCGGTGGAATAATAGGCCGTGGCAATATCCCCCCAGGGAATCGTCACCGCATTTCGGAACTCCCCCTCCTCCTCAAAGCGGATCTTTCGGATCTTATAGGCCAGTGGGACACTTCGGATCACCCCATTCTCCCGGATCTTTCCCCCCTCCTTCAGACTCTCCACCGATGTCTTGGAGGTTCCGGGGCTCATTCGGCCGCCGCCTTCAAACGCGAGGGCCAGAGATCTTGCATCGGAAACCTTTGCCTTCAGGGTTGCGGCAACCGCATCCGTAGGGATGACATCGAATCCGACGCCGGAGCAGATCACGATCCCCGCGGCCTCTGCGGTTCGATGTCGGGCATGGGCCTCGCGGAATACATTGATCTCTCCGGTGATATCCAGATAATGGCTTCCGGAGTGAAGACATCCCTCCATCATGGGTTTGGCTGTTGCGGAAAAGGGGCCGGCGCAGTTGAGTACGAGTTCGACATCCTTCAGCCGGTCCGCCAGGACATTCTTCTCCTCCTCCAGGGAAAAGGCCCGAAAAGAGAGTTCCAATGCCTCGGCCATTCCGGACAGCTTATCCGGATTCCGACCCGCCAGGATCGGAGAAAGCCCTCTTGATTTCGCCTCCCTGGCGATCAGCTCTCCGGTGTATCCATAGGCCCCATAGATCATCCACAATTTTTCGGTCATATTCTCCTCGTTACCCGATCCATCAACTCTCATTATTCTCCGTTGCAACTATGCCCTATTCCGCCTGTTTATTCAAGTCGGATATGGGAAAAAGATAAAGATACTTCCCATCCCCAGCCTCCATTTTTTCGGGAAAGAAGAGAGATGTCAATCATATTCTTGAAGAAGAAGCATGTGAAGAGAGTCTCTTCTGGTTATTCATGGTAATCATAAAACCTTCCATAGGCCGATAACGCGTTTATAGTTGACGGAACCTGACATTTTCGGATATTAAAGGAGGGAAAATGTCCAATAGAATGTGATTTTATGAAACAGGAGAGAACAGGAAAGAAAAAGGAATGGAATGTGATTCCATGAAACAAAAGACCCCGGGAAGAAAGGAGAGGAAAAGGATGGATTGGAAGAAGAGCCGGAATGGTTTGGGAAGAGGAATAGGACTCCTGGCCGCCCTGATGCTGATCCTCTGGTCAGGGTCAGCCCTCTGCCAAACCCCGTCCCTCATGATGGCCACCACCACCAGCACCGACAACACGGGTCTGCTGGACGAGCTGGCCCCGGCATTCAGGGCCGAGACCGGCATCGAGCTGAAGTGGACCGCGACCGGAACCGGCAAGGCCTTAAAATTGGGGGAGAACTGCGATGTGGACGTGCTGATGGTCCACTCACAGGGAGCGGAGAAGCAGTTTGTGGAGAGCGGCTTCGGCACGGACCGGAAAGAGATCATGTACAACGACTTCGTGATCATCGGGCCCCCATCGGATTGGGCCGGGGTCAAGGGGAAATCGGTTTCCGAGGCATTGAAAACGATCCAGGAGAAGAACAAGGTCTTTGTAAGCCGTGGGGACAACTCCGGAACCCATAAAAGCGAACTCTCCCTCTGGAAGGCGGCCGGTATCAGCGTGCCGGAAAAGGAGAGCTGGTATGTCCAGACCGGCCAGGGGATGCTCTCGACCATCAACGTCGCGGCCGAGCGGGACGGCTGCACCATGACGGACCGGGGAACCTACATCAAATACGAGTCCAACGCCAAGGGAAACCCGGCCCTGGTGATCCTGGTGGAGGGCGATGAAGTGATGAAAAACCAGTACAGCGTCATCGCGGTCGATCCCAGCCACTGCCCCGATGTCCGATCCGATCTGGCAAAGCAGTTCATCTCCTGGATCACCCGCGAGAAGGCGCAGCAGCAGATCCGGGATTTCAATCTGCTGGGCAAGGCGCTTTTCACCCCCAATGCAAAATAGGCTTTTGAAATCCGATCTTCATGAAAGAAGAAACCCTCTACCGACCCCTTTATAGAATTGACCGGCTGCGCCACTTCTATAATGGAGAGCCGGTGCTGAACATCGATGACCTCTCCTTTTCAAAGGGAAAGATCATCGGTCTGATGGGGCCCAACGGCAGCGGCAAAAGCACCCTGCTTCGGCTGCTTTCCTTTGTGGAGACGCCTGGCCAAGGGGTGATTCTCTACAAAGGCAAACCTGCGCGCCCCTTTTCCGACGCTGTCCGCTCACAGGTGACACTCCTCCCTCAAATCCCTCACCTGCTGCGGCGGACCGTCTTCAAAAACGTGGCTTTCGGCCTGAAGATGCAAAAAGATCTCAAAGACTGGGAGGCCAGAGTTTCCGATGCCCTGGAGATGGTCGGACTCTCTCCGGCCCGATTCGGCCCTCGCCAGTGGGGGGAGCTGTCCGGAGGCGAAGCCCAGCGCGCGGCCCTGGCTGCCCGGCTGGTACTCCGGCCCGAGGTACTGCTCCTGGACGAGCCCACCGCCAGCGTGGATGCGGCCAGCGCGCACAAGATCAAGAAGGCCGCACTCTGCGCCCGCCGGGAATGGGGAACATCTCTTTTCATTGCCAGCCATGACACCGCGTGGCTTCAGGAGATCTGCGACGAGACCCTCCAGCTCTACAACGGCCGGATCTTCGGCACGGGCAATGCCACCCTCATTTTCGGCCCCTGGAAAAAGCGGAAGGACGGCCTATGGGAAAAGGAGATCTCCGGCCACGGGGCCATACCGGTTTCCGGGCCGCCCAGTCCCGACGCGGTGGCCGTATGGGAGCCCGAAGCCATCACATTCGAGACCCCGGATGCAGGGTCCGACCCTTCTTCCCCATCCAATGGGAAAGCAACCATAGAAGCCGAAGTGGCCCGGCTCAACCATGAAAGATCGAGCGGAAAGATCACCATCACCCTCCGCATCGGCGACACCTTCCTGACCGCACAGGCCGCGGAGCCGGAGATCCGGAACGCGGGCCTCTTTCCGGGCCGAAAGGCAAGGGTCTGTTACGATCCTGAGTCGGTTCGGTGGGTATAGGGCAGAAACAGCTCTTTTTACCGCAGTTATTTCCTTAAAATCTTAGCGTAAACGCGCTCTGCTTTTCATCTGTATTTATTCTCTGCAATCCCTTCCGTACTCTGCTCTCCTATGTTTGTGAAACTGACAGGAAAGCTGTTTCCGAAATCGAAGGCTCTTGTCATGAAGGAAAGTTCCGCCTTGCGATTCCTCATTTTTATCTGTATATACTGGATAGAATTTGAAGAAGAGAAAGGACGGCAGCAGATGTTGACCATATACCGATAAAATCCGCAGGCATCTCACTTCCCGACTAAAAGAAGAACGATTTTAGATCTTGAATCAACAACTGAAAAACCAGCAGGGGGAAATGATGACATATAAATTGTCCGACCTCATCGAGGTTGCTGAACTTCAACGGATTATGGAAGATTTTTCCGATGCCACGGGAATCGTGACAGCGCTGCTGGAAATGGACGGAACGATTCTCATCGCGGCCGGATGGCAGGATATCTGCGTAAAATTTCACCGGATCAATCCCGAAACCGCATGCCGATGCACGGAAAGCGATACAGCACTTGCAAGCCGGCTGAAAAAAGGCGAAAAGTTCAATACCTACAAGTGCCTCAATGGACTGCTGGACGTTGCAGTGCCCGTCATTATCGAAGGAGAGCACCTGGGCAATTTTTTTACAGGACAATTCCTTTTTGAACCGCCTGACAAAGAATTCTTTCGCGAACTGGCTGCCACGAATGGCTTTGATGAAGCTGCCTACATGGAAGCATTGGAAAAAGTTCCCATTGTCTCTGAAGATTATATCAAGAAGATCATGAATTTTCTGGTCGGCCTGACAACCCTTATCGGCAAGATGGGGCTGGTCAGCAAACGGCAGTCGAAGCTCGATCGGATCCAGACCGAAATGGAGCTTGCCAGAAGCATTCAGACCTCGCTTCTTCCGACCCTGAAAGAGGGCTTTCATCCGGATTTTCAAATCGCCGCGTCCATGATTCCGGCAGATCAGGTCGGCGGAGACTTCTATGATATCACCTATGACAGAAACGGATGCCTCTGGCTTTCCGTCGGCGATGTATCGGGCCACGGCGTCACCCCGGGCCTGATTATGATGATGGCGCAGACAGCCCACACGACCATAACCACCAATATCGACTGCGAGGCCCGGGATGTCGTTGTAATGGTCAATGAGATTTTGTACAAAAACGTCCATGAACGGCTGAATGAAAGCCACTTCATGACCTTCACGGCCCTGAAATATCTGGGAGAGGGTCGATTCCAGCACTCGGGAGCCCACCTTTCCCTGATCCTTTTCCGGAAGGAGACCGGAACCTCTGAGTTGATAAGAACCAGAGGGATCTATCTCAACTTCAAAAAAGACATCTCCAAAGGCACGAAAAACAGCGAATTCCAAATGGCCCCCGGGGATCTTCTCATCCTTTACACCGACGGACTGACCGAAGCCGAAAATGGCCAGGGGGAGATGCTCGATATCGGCGGTTTTGTCAAAATCGTGGAAAAGCATGCCAACCAGAAGACCGAGGCCATGAAGAATATGATCCTGGCCGATGTGATCCAATGGTGCAACGATATCCGCGTCGATGATATGACTCTTGTCATCATAAAAAGAAAGGAAGATTGATATGAACGGATCCGATACAACTGTATTCGGCGATTATATCGAACCCGATGCAGTCGATTACGAAGGGTCCTTGACCTTCAGCATCAAAGCGGCCTACATTGAAAAAAGAGTTGTGTGGAAAAGCAAGGATATCACAGCGGAGTTTCTGGGAAATTTCTGGGAAAACATGCTGGAGAATCAGGATATCAAATCGACCCTGCATTTCGTATGCGCGGAACTGATGGAAAATGCGGTATATCACAGCATGGCAGGGGATTATATGGTTCGGATCAATCTCTGCTTCAGCAGAGAAGAGCTGCTGGTCTATGTGATGAACATTGCGGAAGCCGCAAAAATGGAGGACTTCAAAATCTACATCCGCACCCTTCTTGAAACGGAAAACCTTCAGAAGCTCTTCATCAAAAGGATGAAAGAGGCCAAAAAGCAGAAAAGCAGTAAATCCCAGCTCGGCCTGATCACGATTCTAAAGGATCGGGGTGCGAAACTGGCCTGGAAAATCGAACATATACAGGATACGGCAGCCGTTACGACCCTTGCCAGAATCCCGGTGAAAGGAAAGGAGCCTTTATGATGAAACTGGAAGGAGACGGGTTTCAGGTGACATACGAAGATGGCCTGCTTGACATCTCCGGAAAGCTCTCTTTGATGCTGGAGGACTACGCGGATCTGGAAGAGTTCTTTGAAAAGGTGATCGGATCCGAGCCCTCGGAGCTGACCGTCGATATCCGGGATCTGGAATACCTGAACAGTTCCGGGATCAAGACCATCTGCGTGGGGCTGCTGCTGGAGGCCGACGAGATCGAAGACATGCAGATGAAGATTCTCTGCTCGAATCGTTACACCTGGCAGAAAGAGACAATTCCGACATTTGAGGATCTCGTGGATCATCTGGAGATCCGGTTTGAATGATCCGGGCCCTCCATGAGCGAAAAAGAGAGAGAAATCCAGCGGCTGCGCCATCGGATCGAGGGTCTTGAAAAGACCCTGAAGATCGTCACTGGCCATTCGGGAAGAATCGAAAAGAACCTCAAGCAGTTGTTCGAGGCCGTCAGCGATACCCTGCCGGTTCCCCTGCTGATCACGGCAAAGACCGGGGAATTTCTCTTCTGCAATGAAAATGCCCGGCAGACCTTCGGCTATTCCCATGACGGCTTCAAAAAGATCAATGCTGCGGTTCTGTATGAGAATGTAGGAGATCGCAAAGCCCTGTTGAAAGCCATCGGTGACCAGAGTGAGGTCAGGGGCTTTTCCGTCCGGATGAAAAAGGCGGATGGCCGGGTCTTTCCGGCAGTTCTCTTTTCCCGCCAGATAATCTTTGAAGGGCAGAAGAGCCTGTTGAGCGTCATCTACGATCTTTCGGAACTCAAAAAGGAAGAGGATAAGCGGCTGATGCTCGAGCGGCAGCTCCGCCAGACCCGGAAGATGGAGGCCATTGGCGCGATGGCCGGAGGTATCGCCCATGATTTCAACAATATTTTGAGCATTATCTATGGCAATCTGGAGATGATGATGATGACACTGCCGGAAGAGAGCGATGCCGGCAGACGGGTGGATTCTGCGCTCATGGCGGCAAAACAGGGAAGGGAGGTGGTCATGCAGCTCCTCGCGTTCTGCCGTCGCGAAGATGGGAGACAGCAGCCGCTTTCTGTGGAAAGAATCGCAGCCGATACCCTGAAGATGATCCGTTCCATGACGCCCTCTTCCATCGAGATCCGCTTTCATGCAGGGCCCGGATCATCGATGATCATGGGAGATCCGGTTCAGATCCAGCAGGTGCTGCTCAATCTCTGTACCAATGCCTATTATGTATTGCGGGACCGGGGGGGAAAGATCGAGGTTCTTATCGAGCCGGTCTTCCTGGATTCTCCGGAGGCGATGCTGCTTTCAGAACTCCGGCCCGGAGCTTATGTACGGCTGACGGTCAAAGACAATGGCCCGGGCATGGACCGGGAGACTGTCGATCGGATCTTTGAACCCTTTTTTACCACCAAACCCGAAGGAGAAGGGACCGGTATGGGGCTTGCAGTGGTCCACGGCATCCTCCAGCGCCACTGCGGGGCTGTGATGGTGGAGAGCGAAATCGGAACCGGAACAGCTTTTCACTGCTATTTTCCCCGGGTCGATGAAAGGCCCTTCTGGAAAAGAAGCGGATCAGAATGCAGGAAGGGATTATGACGAGTAGCGCGGGATCGGATGGTGGCGCCGAAGAGAAATTGGTCAGGCTGGAGGAGGAGAACCGACGGCTGAAAAAGAAGATCCGGGGTCTGAAAAAGACAATGGAGATCACCACCAAACACGGCGATGTTGTCACCGGCGAGCTGGAGGAGAAGGTGGAGGCCTCGATCCGGGAGATCGAAGTCCGGGTGCGGATGATCAGCGAGACCATGCCGGTGCCGATCATCATCTCCCAGATGGCCGACGGGAAGATCCGCTATGTCAACGAACATTCCTGCCGGGTCTTCGGCCTTCAGCCGGAGAATTTTTTGAAATATAGTGTCACAGAGTTCTACCATGACCCAATGGAGCGAAAGATCCTGGTCGACACCATCATTGAAAAGGGCCGGCTGGAGAACTATGAGGTTCGCCTGAAAAAATCGGGGGGCGCGCTCTTCTATGCCGCACTCTACAGCCAGCCCCTCGATTTCGAGAATTCTCCGTGTACCCTGTCGGTCATCATAGATCTCACCGAACAGAAGCGGGCCGAGGCCGAAATCCGGCGGCTCAGCCAAGAGCTGGAAAAACAAAAAGAAATAGAAGATAAATACCTCACCTTCACCCTTGCCGGAGAG
>JAABSZ010000127.1:0-11540 GCA_011390135.1 Desulfobacteraceae bacterium
CCAATGCCTCCTGCACCACCACCTGTCTTGCCCACATGATGAAGCCGATGATGAATGTCTTCGGCCCCAAAAAGATCCTGTCGGCCTCCATGGCCACGGTCCATGCCTCCACGGGCTCCCAGCAGGTGTTGGACCGGCTCCCCAAGAGCGGCGCGGGGGATCTCCGGAAGAACCGGAGCGTGATGAACAACATCATCCTCACCAGCACGGGCGCGGCCAATGCCCTGCGGCTGGTGATGCCGGAGATGGAGGAGATCGGCTTTATCGCGGAGTCGGTGCGGATTCCCAACTCGACCGGTTCATTGATCATCCTGGTGCTCAACCTTCAGGAGGATCTGGCTGGTGAGGATATCCGGCGGGAGACCATCAACCAGATCTACCGGGATTCAGCAGAAAATGATCCGAACAGGTATCTCCACTTCACCGAGAAGCAGAACGTCTCCTGCGATATCATCGGCCTGCCCAAAGCCGCGGCCATCATCGAGGGCCACGAGACCCACACCCGCACCGGCGAGGCCCGGATCAACCTGGAGAACGTCCCGGGGCTGGACAAGTCGGTCGTGGCCAATCTAAAAGACCCGGTGGTGCGCATCCCCATCACCCAGGCCGTGATCTACGGCTGGTACGACAATGAGATGGGCAGTTACGTCAACATATTGGGAGACCGGACCGTCTCGATTGCCGAGAATATGTAGTTGCTCAGGCGGACGAATTCTTCTACCGAGAGGGTTTCGGCCCGCCGCATCGGGTCGATGTTCGTCTCCTGAAGGGCTGCGCTTGCCGACGAGGCATCGAGCCGGAGTTCGCCCCCGGCAAGCGCGTTCCGCAGGGTCTTTCGACGCTTGCCGAAAGCGGCCTTGATAACCCGGAAAAGGAACTCCTCGTCGATCGCCTTTTGGGCCGGTTCATCGACAAAAAGGAGTTCGATCACCCGGGAGTCGACCTTGGGTCTGGGATAGAAGGCTCTGGCCGGAACATCGATCAGTGGCCGGATCTTTGCGCAGTAGCCGAGCATGGCCCCCAGGCGGCCGTATTCTTTAGAACCGGGGCCGGCGGCCGCACGCTGGGCCATCTCTTTTTGAAGCATCAGCACCGCTTTGGGGACCGCGGATCTGGCCCGGACCAGGCGGACCAGCACCTGTGAGGAGATATTGTAGGGAAGATTGCCCAGCACCGTCAGCTTTCCCCCGGCCTCCTGCGCCAGGGCGATGATATCGGTTTTGAGAATATCCCCGTGGCGGATCTCCACATTTTCCAGCCGGTGGAGCTTGAGTTCCGTCTCCAGCAGTTCAAGCAACTGCCGGTCCAGATCCAGGGCATAGAGCTTCTGAGCGGTTCGGGCTGCCGGAATCGTGATGGCTCCCAGCCCGGAACCGATCTCCAGAACCCTGTCTTCAGCGCCGATGCGGGCCTTTTGAACAATGGCATCTGCCATTGACGTATCCACGAGAAAATTCTGCCCCAAACTTTTTTTCGGGTGAAGGTTCCATGCGTTGAGAAGGGCTTTTGGTGATGTCATCGTCTCTCTTTCCTTCTATTCCTATGGGAAAATAATAAGATGGGGTTATTTACTACTGCTGCTCATCGTTTTTTCTGTTCATTTTCCCTTGAAGTCCAATTTAGTATGCTTATATTACTTAGGCTAAACTATTACTCTATCATTATCCAGGAGGATAACAATGGCAAGAAAAAAGAAAAAGTCCATCAGCTTTGATGCGATGGTGAAATTTTTTATGCAGAACTACAATATTCCGACCAAAGATGACTTTGAGCGGCTCAGCAGCCGGCTCGATCATATCGAGCAGTTGATCTTGAAATCGATGGAGATCAATGCCGGCAAGGGCAAAAGCAAAACCCGCACCGCGCTGACCGCTTCCGATACGGTTCTGGAGGTGATCCGGGACTTCAAGGAGGGCGTCGGATTCCGGGAGATCCAGGCCCGGACCGGTTATGAGGAGAAGAAGCTGCGCAACATCATCTTCCGTCTGAACGATCTGGGCAAGATCCAGCGGAAGAGCCGAGGCGTCTATATCGTTCCCTGATGCGGCAGGTCATTCCCTCCTATGATGACCGGAGAGAGTCCACTTTCCGGTTCTTGCAATCCCTACACTGTCGAGACCAAGACTGTCGAGACCAAGACTGTCGAGAAAGGATCACCAGAAGATGAAGAGCAGCGATCAGATTCAGCCGAGGTACGCGATCGGGGAGGAGATCTTCGATTACCGCGTGGTGCGGGTCGAAGACCTTCCCCAGATCGATGCGGTTTTCTACGAATTGGAGCACGGACCTACCGGGGCCAGGCATATCCATATCGCAAGAGCAGATACGGAGAATGCGTTCAGCGTCGCGTTCAAGACGGTCCCCTCCGATTCCACGGGGGTGGCTCATATCCTCGAGCATACCGCACTCTGCGGGTCCAAGAAGTTCCCGGTGCGGGACCCCTTCTTCTCCATGCTCAAGCGTAGCCTTAGCACCTTCATGAATGCCTTCACGGCCTCGGATTGGACCATGTATCCTTTTACGACCCAGAACCGGAAGGATTTTTACAACCTTCTCGATGTCTATCTCGACGCGGCCTTTTATCCGAGGCTCGACCGGCTCAGTTTCAAGCAGGAGGGGATTCGGATCGAAGCAGAGCCCAAAGGGGAAGGGGAGGATTTCGACCTCGTCTATAAAGGCGTGGTCTATAACGAGATGAAAGGGGCCATGTCATCGCCGGATCAGGTGATGGGGCGGTCCCTTTTAAAAGCGCTGTATCCGGATACGACTTACGGCAACAATTCGGGCGGGAGCCCTGAGGAGATCCCGACGCTGACCCATGAAAAGCTCCTGACCTTTCACCGGCACCACTACCACCCGAGCAACGCATTTTTCTATACCTACGGAGACATTCCACTGAAGGATCATCTCCAATTCATCGGAGAGAAGATTCTGAAGCACTTTGACCGGATCGATCCGGGAACCGATGTCCCGCCGCAGCCGAGGTTTTCCGAGCCCAGGACCGTGACCGAACACTATCCGCTGGACAAGAGTGAAGATCCGGCCAAAAAGAGCCAGGCCTCGGTGGCCTGGCTGCTGGCCGATATCCAGGAGGGCTTTACTGTGCTTTCGCTCATCCTGCTCTCGGAGATTCTGCTGGGGAATCCCGCATCGCCCCTGCGAAAGGCTCTGATGGATTCGGAGCTGGGCAGTTCCCTGGCCGATGCCACCGGATATGATTCCGACAACCGGGACACGATGTTTTCCGCGGGATTGAAGAATGTGGACCCAAAGGATGCCGAAGCCATCGAAAATCTGGTGCTCGATACCCTGAAAGGGCTGGCCCATGAGGGGATCGACCCCCGGCTGATCGAGTCGGCCATCCATCAGATAGAATTTCACCGCAAGGAAGTGACCAACAGCCCATACCCTTATGGTTTGAAGCTCTTCCTATTTCTGGCCGGAACCTGGTTTCACCGCGGCAATCCGATCGAGGTGCTCAACATCGACGAGAACCTGAACCGGATTCGGGAGGAGATGGTCAAAGGCGGATTCTTCGAGGGGCTGATCCGGAAATACTTTCTGGAGAACAGCCACCGGGTTCTCTTCAAGCTTCTGCCGGATCAGGAGATGGCCCGGAAGGAGGAGGCGCGGGCAGTCCAGGAGCTGGAGCGGATCAAATCGGGCCTCTCTCCCGCCGAGATCGAAACGATTCAAGAAGATGCAAAGATCCTGGCCCGGATGCAGGAGAGCGAGGAGGATCTGTCGGTCCTGCCGACGCTGGAACTCTCCGACATCTCCCCTAAGATCCCCACGGTGGCGGAGACCGCGTTTCATGAGGAGTTGGGCGCGACCGTCTATGAGCAGCCCACCTCCGGGATCTTCTATTTCACCGCAGCCGCGGGCGCGGGAACGCTTTCCGCGGAACTGCTTCCTCTGGTTCCCTTTTTCTGCTACGCCTTGACCAAAATCGGAACCCGGGGCCGGAACTGGGCTGAGATCGCCCAGGAGATCGACCAATACACCGGGGGGCTGGGGCTCTCCGGCCACTCCCGAACCGATTTTAACGAATCGGGTCTCTGCATCCCCTTTGTCACTCTTAGCGGCAAGGCGCTGATACGAAACGAGGCCAGGATGTTCGATCTCATCCGGGAGATCCTCCGGGAACGGGATTTTACCGATATCGCCCGGTTAAAGACCCTGTTGCTGGAGTACCGTTCCGGGCTCGAATCCGGGATAGTGAGAAACGGCCATCGACTGGCCATGTCGGCTGCATCCAGAGCCTTTTCCCCGGCGCAGGCATTGAACGAGCTGTGGAGCGGCATTCACCAGTTGAAGAAGATCAAGGCGCTTGCCGATGAATTGGAAGAGGAGCAACTGAAGGCTCTTGGGGAAAATCTCGACAAGATCGCAGAGAAGCTTTTCCAGGCAAAGAATCTGAAGATCGCTCTCATCGGCGAGAATGAGGCCATCTCTTTGGCTCTGGCCGAGGTGCAGAAGCTGTTGGATGGCATCCCCAAGGGGCGGGCCCAGGGGTTTATTCCGCCCGATATCGAGCTGGAATCCTTCCTTCCCCGGGAGGGCTGGACCACCTCCACCGCGGTCTCTTTTGTTGGAAAGACATTCAAGACCGTGCGGATGCTCCACGAGGATGCCCCGGCCCTTGCAGTGATCGCAAAGCTGCTCCGCTCCCGCTATCTCCACCGGGAGATCCGGGAGAAGGGCGGGGCTTACGGCGGCTTTTCCCTCTACAACGGAGAATCCGGGGTCTTCAACTTCGGCTCCTACAGAGATCCTCATATCGCAGCCACCCTTTCGGTCTATGACCGGGCCAGCGAGTTCATTCTCTCGGGCGGATATTCGGACGAGGACATCAAGGAGTCGATTCTGCAGATCTGCTCGGACATCGACAAGCCTGACCCGCCGGGACCTGCGGCCCGAAAGTCGTTCTATCGGAATCTGATCGGGCTGTCGGACGAGGCCCGGAACCGGTACAAGCGGCGGCTTCTCAAGGTTGACCGGGATCAGGTGGTGGCGGTTGCAAAACGGTATTTCAAGGGGCTTGGAAAGGGGGAGGCTGGGGTATCGGTGATATCTTCCGAGGAGAAGCTGAAAAAGGCAAACGAGAAGATGGCCGATGCGCCGTTGACGATTCATCGGATTTAGGCCATAATGCGGCGAAGGCTTAAAACGGACACTTACATAGAGGAGGCTGTTTAATGGACATTGAAAGAAAAGACATCATCGAGATCGCAGAGGGGCTCCGGCTCATCGAAGAGGGGGTGGAGAAGATTCAGAACGTGATGCGGGAGAAGAAGATCACATCCCTGCAGGAGATCGCGGCCGGCCTGCTGCCGATCTTCAAGTCGGATGACGATACGATTCGGGAGGATGTGCTGCGGCATCTGGGATAGTGCGGCAATCCAATGACAGGGGGATTCCTTCAGGTTTCCCCCTGCTCACTGGGCATTGGGCTCGAGCCCCATCCCTTTGATCCAGTACCGGGCTTCGTACCGATCCATGATGACGCCGTCCGGCCCCGTCTGCCCGAAAAAAATGCTCGGATCAAAGGCATATCCGCATTAAAACCGGATTCATTAAAAGAGGAAAATCATGCAGGCAAAGGCCTTATCCGCTCCCGAATCCGCCCGCTCGATACCGTCTCCATGAATTCATAAGCCAGCATACGGCTCAGCTCCACAACCTTCTTCCAGGCTGTAACCCGCTCCATGTCCCGGTCTTGATATGCCCAGAAATCGTTCCGGTCCGGAATCTTCCGGTCCGGGAGAAGTTCCAGGAATTCCTGTGACGGTGAGACCATCAGGGTTCGATCCGCATTGACCGGTTTCCGCCAGAAGAGCTTTTTGTCCAGCCATCCCGGGATGATCCGGTCCATGTAGTGGGGAAAGAGGACGATTCCTTCCTTCAGGCCGAAGGGGAGATCCATGTGGTAGTCTATGATGCCGCCGTCCCGGTAGACCCCTGCAGGGGCATGTGGAATAGAATCGATGCCGCACATGATCAAGGGGATGGCGCCCGAGGCCAGCAGCGCCGGACCCAGATTCTCTTCCGACAAAGGAATCTGAACCGGCGGAAAATCCTTCATCTGAAAGTAGGGGGGAAGATCCCTTGGGTCATAGAAGAGCACCCGCTTGAAGAAGAGCCCGAGGGCCTTTCGAAAGACCGCATTGAAGAGGATCGCCATGGCAAACCCAAGCCCCTGGAGGGCCTGTGCATCCTTTTTCAGCAGGGCCCCCCGGCAGAGAACCGCCATCACATTCAGCCGGAGAAAGGGGTGGCTCAGGATCTCGGACGCGCCCTTTTCCCCCAGGATCGCAGCTTGTATCCGTCGGCCCTCCGCGGTGATCTCGGCCGGCGTCGGATTCCCCTCATAGAACTGGTGGATGTAGGCTTCCTCGAACCGGTCGATCCCGGCAACCGGATCTTTCTGGGCCGCGGATGCAAATCGCCATGCCCCGGAAGAAGATCCCACGGTAAAGAGCGGCTCGGTTCTCCCCTTGAACCATTCGGTGAAAAGCATCCGGTCCAGATGCCCCATTACCAGCCATTTGGGGCCCCCGGCCGCACCGGCCATGATCTTTACATCATCCGGAGCCAGCCCCTTTTCTTTGATCTGTTCAAAAGCACGATCGCCTGCAAAAAAATTGAGATATCTGCTGTTCATTCTGTAGATTGATCCTCTGCAATGGAAATGTTCGTTTTCTTCATTACGAGATCTTTTCGATCTCGCCCCCCTTTTTCCGGAGCCGCCATTCGTGAACCGGCACGAAATCGGGCCCAAGGGGATTCTCTTTTGCTTTTCCGGCATAGACGGTCAAGAGAACACCTTTGGAATCGGCATTGAAGAGGGCCGTTGCGAATGTGTTCTCCCGGTCCGGATCATTCGGGTCGGCGCGATAGATCGGAAGAACCGGATGTGCTCTATCCCCCAGCATCCGCAGGATCTCCTCTCCCGAAGGGGAAAGGGCAATCCCGTGCCGCAACGATTCCATCCGCTCCTGACGGGATTGGGAGGAGTCTGTGATCCGCTGTTTTTCCTCCTTCATCCCTTCATGGATGAGATGGTTGGTATGGACATAGAGCCCATCGAGTTGAAGGATGTCGGCCCCCTTTCCCGAAACCTCGATCGAAAGCACGACAGCCTCGTCCATCTGCCCGATCAGGTGATGGAATCCGCCGGCTTTTGGATATCGATGGAAGATTTTTCGAACCGCAGGCAGATCCGGGGCATCCAGTACAGCCCTTGCGAGGAAATGCCGCGGAACCCCGAGGCCCGGCTCCGTAATCCGGATGTTGTTGACCGTCTGAACCAGGCCGTTTGTGGTGAGGGCAAAGGTGTTGCCGTTGAGGGTTCCTGGATAGGTGAAGCTGATATAGCCCGGGCGATTCGAGCCCGCATCGGCACAGGAGAAGAAGCAGTACTCTTTCAGATCCGGACTTCCGTCTTCGTTATGGCCGATGCAGAAGCCGTCGGACGTGGGCGCATAGACCGACGAACAGCCGCGGTCGGAAATGGGCAGGAGATCCCCCCGCGCGTTCCAGCAGAAGGCCGCATCAAAAGAGATGGCGCACCCGTCGGCAATCCCGCGGATCTCCTCCATATAATGTGGAAACGCGGAGGCCGCGGCACTTTTCATGGCGCAGAGCCGGTCCGAGCCGAGCCATTTTTCCAGGGTTTTCCAGATCTCTGAGCGGAGAACCACCGACTGCACAGCGTCCCGGGATCTCTCTCCGATGGCCCGGCCGGCCCCATAGGGATCGCCGGGCAGATGAATGATTTGTAACATGGCCGGCTTTCCCGGATTTCTATGTGACATGGCGCAGAAAGTCCTGCAGCCGCTCGGTCCTGGGAGATGCCATCATCGCCTTTGGATCTCCCTCCTCGATGAGATACCCCTCATCCATGAAGATCAGCCGGGTGCCGGCCTTTGCGGCAAAACTCATCTCATGGGTGACGACGATCATGGTCATCCCCTCTTCGGCCACCTTCTGCATCACCGTCAGCACCTCCTCCTTCAATTCCGGATCAAGGGCGGAAGTCGGCTCGTCAAAGAGCATCAGCTTTGGCTTGACCGCCAGGGCCCGCGCAATGGCCACCCGCTGCTGCTGCCCCCCTGAGAGCTGGGACGGATAGTAGCCACTCCGGTCCGCAAGCCCCACCTTGTCCAGCAGATCGGCCGCGATCTCATTGGCCTCCTTTCTGGAAAACCCCCGGGCTTTTCTGGGGCCGAATGCGACGTTTTCCAGCGCCGTCATATGGGGAAAGAGGTTGAACTGCTGAAAGACCATCCCGGCCTCCAGGCGGATCTCCCTTGCCCTGCGCTTCTGTTTCGGCATGGAGATCCCGTTGACGATCAGCTCCCCTTCGGTGATCAGCTCCAGCGCGTTGATGCAGCGCAAAAGCGTCGATTTCCCCGAGCCCGAGGGGCCGATGATCACCACCACCTCTCCGAATTCGACCTTCATGTTGATCTCCCGCAACACCTCCAAATCGCCGAAGCGCTTGCCCACATCGATGAATTCCACCACCCGGTTCATATGATCCGCATCTTTCTTTCAAAAAATTTCAGCGCAAAGGCCAGAATCGAAGTCATGATCAGATATATGACGGCCACCGCAGACCAGATCTCCAACGCGCGGAAGTTGCTGGCCATGATCTCCTGCCCCTGCCGGGTCAGCTCTCCCACACCGATGACGATAAAGAGCGACGTATCCTTCAGGCTGATGATGAACTGGTTGCCCAGGGGCGGGATCATCCTGCGCAGAGCCAGAGGGCCGACGATGTTCGCGTAGAGCTGAAACCGGGTGATGCCTGTGGCCAGGCCCGCCTCGATAAGCCCCTTGTTGATGGAGAGGACCGAGCCCCGAACGATCTCCGCGATGTAGGCCCCGGCATTGATGGCGATGGTGATGACGGCCGCGGTCACCGCATCCAGCCGCACCCCCCGCACCTCGAAAAGGACTTCGAAGAGCATGGGCATGGCAAAGTAGATGAACATGGCCTGCACGATGATCGGGGTTCCCCGGATCAGCTCCACATAGGCAAAGGAGACGGTCTGCAGGGTTCTATTGATCGCGATGTGAATCCCGGAGGCCGCGATCCCCACCTGCCGGGTTCCCGCTGTCCGGCCAAGGCCGGCCAGAACCCCCAGGGTCATGCCGCCCAGAAGCCCCAGCAGGGTGATGTACCAGGTCAGCTTGGCCCCCTCCAAAAGTGCGGGAAGGGCATCGATGATGATGTCGAATTCAAAGGTCATGGCTTTCTCGCTTTCAAAAGAAGCATACGGACGCGAAGCCGCTGCTTACCATTCTACAGAGAAACGATCCTATTCCGGAACCGTGCCGAACCATTTCTCGTAAATCTTGTCATACTCCCCATCCTCGATGAGCTTGAGCAGTGCGATGTTGACCTTCTCTCTCAAGGGGCTGCCCTGGGGAAATGCGATGCCGTAATAGGCGGCCTTCACATCGGGTCCCACCACCTTGACCCGGCCCTTGCCCGCGGTGCTCGCATAGTAGAGCACATTGGGGGTGTCGTGGATGGCCGCATCCGCGCCGCCCGTGACCACCTCCAGATAGGCCTGGTCGATATTGGGAAACTTCCGCAGTTCCTTCGCGTTCAGGGTCTCGGCAAAGGCCACGGTCGCGGTCCCGGTCTTCACCGCGATGGTCTTTCCGGCCAGATCTTCAGGGCCATTGATATCCTTGTTGTCGATGGGAACCAGGATCTTCAGGCCGGCCCGGAAATAGGGATGGGAGAAGTCGATCTTCTCCTCCCGCTCCGATTTGATGAAGATCGCGGCCAGGGCCACGTCGATGTTTTCGGTGACCAGTGCGGGGATCAGCCCGTTGAAGTCCATGGGCTGGAGCTTGTACTGCACCCCGATCCGGTCCGCGATGGCCTTCCAGAGGTCGATGTCAAAGCCGGTATAATTCCCGTCCTTGCCCTTGAACTCGAAGGGCACGAAGGCCGTATCCACCCCCACCACCAGATCCTTTGCCACTGCCGCGGATGAAAAGCCGATCAGAAGTGCCGAAACCACCGCGATCATCCAAAAGAATTTCTTTCTCATGTCTCCTCCTTACAGATTGAATAGGGTTCACCGGATAACTGCAACTGCCGTTGAAGACGATCCTGCCTCGCGTCCGTATCCCGTCCCGATTTCCGTTTACACTTTCTAATGGTTAGCACATCCTGATGGATCTGTTCAACATCCTTTTGGTTTTCGGCCCGGTGCGGCCCCTTGTTTTTATAAGAATATTGATCAGACGGCCCGTTCATGGTATTGCTGTGAAGAGCTGTAAAACAGAGCAGACCCATTCTCCTTCTTCATGGGGATTAGGGCTTTTTGTGGAGAAGATAAAAGAAAAAACCCGCAGAAGAGACGGCAGGATTTTTTGAATAAGGACGATAAAAAAGAGGCAGAGAGCGGCGCTGATCTTTCAAGAGATAATCTTTCAAGAGATGATCTTTCAAGACAGGGGAAAGCGCATGGAGGGGATCATTCGGGCGAGAAACGGGACGGAGCGGATCGGCCCGAAGATCCCGGGGCCGGCCATGAGCTGGCGGAACTGCGGAAGCAGATCGATGCGGTTGACGAACAGATCGTCTCGCTGCTGGCCCAACGCCAGGCCGTGGTCGATGGGGTGGTTCAACTGAAGAAATCAAAGAACCTGCCGATTTACCATCCGGCCCGGGAGGAGGATCTCATCTCCAAACGGCGCCGCCAGTCCATAGGGGCTGGGCTGAACCCCGATTTTGTGGAGGATCTATACAGAACCATCATCCGCAGATCCCGGGTGGAGCAGACCTCCCGCATGGCCATGAAGAACCTGCGGCCCGGCGCGGCCCTGCTGATCGCGGGGGGACGGGGGCAGATGGGCCGCTATTTTGTCCGCTGTTTTGCCGAGGCCGGGTATGAGGTCCGGGTGCTGGAAAAGGAGGACTGGCCCAATGTAGAAATCCTCTGCCGGGGGATCGACCTTGCCATCGTCAGCGTTCCCATCGACCGGACTGAGCGGGTGATCCGGCAGTTGGCCCCCCATCTTCCCGAAGATGCGGTGCTCTCGGATCTGGCCAGCATCAAGGAGCGACCCGTGAAAGCGATGCTCGACGCCCATCCCGGCCCCGTGATCGGACTCCATCCGCTCTTCGGCCCCTCCACATCATCCTTTGACAAGCAGATCATCGTGGCCACCCCCGGCAGAGACCCGGACGCGTGCCGGTGGGTTCCGGACCAGCTCGGGGCCTGGGGGGCCGTGGTGGTCAATGCCGCGCCCAAAGAGCACGACGAGATCATGGACATTGTCCAGGCCCTGCGCCATTTCGCCACCTTTGCATTTGGCCGGTTTCTGCACCGGAAAAAGGTCAATCTGGCCAGAAGCCTCGAGTTCTCCAGCCCCATCTACCGCCTGGAGCTGGGGATGGTAGGAAGGCTCTTTGCCCAGGACCCGACCCTGTATGCAGAGATCATCTTCGCCTCTCCGGAGCGGCGGGCGCTGTTGAAGGACTTTGTGGAATCGGTGAATGAGAACTTGGA
>JAABSZ010000128.1:0-11269 GCA_011390135.1 Desulfobacteraceae bacterium
AATCCAGACCTCGATGTCGTAGGTCTTGGCCGCGGAAAAGCCGATATCACCGGTGCAGAGCGTCACCACCCGATGGGGAAGCTCCAGCCGCTTTAAAATCGTCTCTGCATTCTCCAGCAGGGATTCCAGCTCGTCATAGGAGGTCTCGGGCAGGGAGAATTTGACCAGTTCCACCTTGTTGAACTGGTGCTGCCGGATGAGCCCCCGGGTGTCCTTGCCGTAGGAGCCTGCCTCAGAGCGGAAGCAGGGGGTACACGCGGTGTAACAGATGGGAAATTCGGACTCGTCCAGGATCTGGTTCTGGTGGATGTTCGTCACCGGAACTTCGGCCGTTGGGATCAGGAAGTAGTCCCACCCTTCGATCTTGAAGAGATCGGCCGCAAATTTCGGCAGTTGCCCCGTGCCGGTCATGGAGGTGCGGTTGACCATGAAGGGGGGCAGGATCTCAGTATATCCGTGCTCGTCGGTCTGGATGTCGAGCATGAAGTTGATCAATGCCCGCTCCAGCCGGGCTCCTGCCCCCATATACAGGGGAAAGCGAGCGCCGGTGATCTTGGATGCGGTCTCGAAATCGAGAATTTTAAGCGCCTCTCCGATCTCCCAGTGGGGCTTGGGAAAGAAGCCGAACTCGGGCGGCTCCCCCCATTTCCGGTAGAGCGTGTTTTCGGTCTCGTCCTTTCCTGCGGGAACCGATTCATGGGGGATATTGGGAATTCCCATGACGATCTCGTCGATCACGGCCTCATGCTCGGAAAGCTTCTTCTCCAGCTCTTTGACCGTTGCAGAGACCTCTCGCATCTCCAGAACGAGAGATTCGGCATCCTCCCGATCCCGCTTCATCTGCGCTATCTGTTCGGAAACGACATTCCGTTTGTGGCGCAGTTCCTCGATCTCTGCAAGGATCGTTCTCCGCTGCTCGTCCGCGTCTTCAAAAACCTTCATGTCCGCGGCATCGCCGCGCGCGGCCAGCGCCGCCTGGACCCTCTCCAGATTCTGTCTGACAAACTTGATTTCCAGCATACCGGTTCCTATTGTTTCAACAATTTCTGATGTGTATGTGCCGATCCGAAAGATTTCGGATCAAGGATTTCGGCATCGGTTCCATCCCATGAAAGGAGATGTATCATGAGGGCTTCGGTTTCGTCAATAATTATTATAAGTTGACTTTCATCCCCGAAATCCTGTATGGATATATGGAGAGTGATTTAAAAACTGAACCGGGAGATGGATATATGGATGAAATTCGACAGGCCAAGGCTCAGGTCCGGGAGGAGATGGCGGACCGGATCGCATCCTTTTCTCCTGAGGAGATCTCGGCAAAGACAAAGGCCATCGAAGAACGGCTCTTCGATTTTGCCAATTTCATCGAGGCCAAGATCCCCCTGCTCTATGTGAGCGGGGCCGGAGAGGTGGATACCGGTTCGATCCTGAAGCAGAGCGCGAAGAACAGAAAGATCATCATCCTTCCCCATTTCGGAAATGAGAAGTTCAAGCTCCGCCTGATGAAGGTCGATGATCTCAAAAAGGATATGAAGGTCGGGGCCGGGGGCCTACTCGAGCCGGACCCCAAGCGGTGCAAGACCGTTCCGCTTGAGTGTGTCGATATCGCCCTGGTTCCGGGCATCGCCCTGGATGAGAAGGGAGGGCGCCTGGGCACGGGAACCGGCAACTACGACCGGCTCATCCCCAAGTTGCCTATCACCACGAGAAAGGTGGCACTGGCCTTTGAAGAGCAGATCATCTCCCAGGTCCCCATGGAATCCCATGACAAGTATGTCGATATCATTGTCACGGACAAGCGGGTTATCTATAAGATCTGAGCCGGTCTGATCCGAATCTGATACGCGAGCCCTCCGGAGAAGATGTCCGGAGGGCTCAGCCGGGAAAAGGGGAAGGCGGTCCGCCCACCGTGGACCGGGGAGGGAAAAGGCATTTCTATTCCGCAACCGCGGGATTGAGGATCTTCTCCAACTGCTGCAGATTGACATCCTCCCCCACTGCGATGACCGTATCCCCGATATTGATCACCGCCTCGAAGGAGGGATTGAAGAGCATACTCCCGTCCGGCTTCTTGATCGCGATGAGGATCAGGTTGTAGTTCTGCCGGATACCCGAATCCTTGAGCATCACCCCGACCAGGTGAGAGTTGGCGCTCACCGGGATCTCCTCCATCTGGATATCCTTGGGTTTGTCCGATAGGGCGAGATCCAGAAAGTTGGTCACCGTGGGCCGGAGAATCCGCTGGGCCATGCTGGCCGCGCCCATGTCATAGGGGGATTCCACCCGGTTGGCTCCTGCGGCCTGCAGCTTGGAGTGCGCCTTTTCATCCCCGGCTCTTGCGATGATGACCAGATCCGGGTTGAGCTGGCGTGCGGTGAGCACCAGAAAGACATTGTCCGCATCCGTTGCCAGCGCTGCCACCAGCCCCTTTGCCTTTCGAATCCCGGCCTTGAGTAGAATCGCATCATCTGCGGCCTCTCCGGTGAGATAGAGCACCCCATCCTTTTCCATCCTTGGCACCAGATCGGTGTTGTGCTCGACCACCACCAGGGGGATCGGTTTGCTGATGAGCTTTCTACAGATCACCCGGCCGATGCGGCCGTATCCGCAGACGATGTAATGGTCCCGCAATCGATCGATCTTCCTGTTCAAACGTCTCCTCCCGAGAATTGTCCGGATCTGCCCATCCACCATGAACTGCACCACAGCGCCCGCAGCATAGAAAAAGAACCCGAAGCCGAAGAAGAGAAGGCAGATGGTATAGATCCTGCCCAGGCTGCTCAGGGTTCTCACCTCGGAGTAGCCGACTGTGGTGAGGGTGATAATGGTCATATACAATCCATCGAGGAATGTCCACCCCTCGATGAACATATATCCCAGACTCCCAAGCAGGATGATGGCTACCGAAAGGGAACTGACGAAGATCAGATGCTGTACGCTGTTCATAGGGTCCGGCAGATTCGGTTCAAGAAAAAATCGAAAAATATCCATTTATCGAAATATTTTGTTGAAAAATCAAGTGATTTTTCGATACAATGTACAGATTTATTGATCTAAGTCTCCTGATTTGGTAGGAATATTGAGCATGAATGAAGAAAATCGGTATCAGCGTCTCCGGGAGGAGATGGTCAAAAAGCAGATTGCGGCCCGGGGGATCGACGATTCCCGGGTTCTGGAGGCCCTGCGCGCGGTTCCCCGGCATCTCTTCGTGGACGAGGCCCTCCGGGATCAGGCCTACGGGGATTTCCCGCTGCCGATCGGCCAGGGGCAGACCATCTCCCAGCCCTATATCGTTTCCGAGATGACCCAGGCCCTCCAGTTGAACCAAGATGACCGGGTTTTAGAGATCGGGACCGGCTCCGGATATCAGGCCGCAGTATTGGCCAAGATCGCCTACCGGGTCTATACGGTGGAGCGGATCCACAGCCTCTACATCCGGACCCGGAAGCTCTTTGACGAGCTGGGGTATCACAACATCGTCACCCGGTTTTCGGACGGCACCTGCGGATGGCGGGAGGAGGGGCCGTTCGACGCGATCATCGTGACGGCCGGCTCTCCGCAGATTCCGGCCCCGCTGGTGGAGCAGCTCGGAGACGAGGGCCGGATGATCATTCCGGTGGGAGACGCATATTCACAGGAACTGACAAAGCTGTATCGGGACCAGCACGGCATCCATCAGACCGAACTCGGCGGCTGCCGGTTCGTGAAGCTGGTAGGAGACCACGGCTGGAAGGACGTCTGAAAAGGAAATGGAGAAGGGATGAGCGACAGGAAAGAGACTGGAATGAACAATGGGATGAACAATGGAACCAAAAACCGAACAAAGGATCGGGTGCTGCTGTATCTGAAAGGCGTTGCAATGGGATCGGCCGATGCGGTCCCCGGGGTTTCCGGGGGAACCATCGCCTTTATTTCAGGTATCTACGAGACCCTGGTCGATGCCATCCGCTCCTTTGACAGAGATGCGGTAAAGCTCTTGGCAGGGGCCGATTTCAAAGGCTTCTGGAACCATGTCAACGGCAATTTTCTGGCGATTCTGCTGGCCGGCATCGGCACGGCCATCCTGCTGCTCTCCCGGGTCATCCTCCACTGGCTGGAGACCTATCCGGAGATGCTCTGGTCCTTCTTCTTCGGTCTGATCATCGCATCTGCGCTCATGGTGGGGAAGAAGGTGACCCGCTGGGAGTCGGATGTGGTCTTTGCCGGAATACTCGGCGGATTTCTGGGCTACTGGATCACTGTGGCGACCCCGGCCCAGACCCCGGAGACCGCGCTTTTTGTCTTCATCTCCGGGATGATCGCGATCTGCGCCATGATTCTTCCCGGGATATCGGGAAGCTTCATCCTGGTGCTGCTCTCCAAGTACGAGTATGTCCTGACAGCCGTGAGGGACTTCCATATCTCCACCATCCTGATTTTCGGAACCGGCGCGGCCGTCGGCATCCTCTCCTTCTCTCACCTGCTCCACTGGATGCTCAAACGCTTCCATGACATCACCATCGCGATGCTCACCGGTATCATGGTCGGGTCGCTGAACAAGATCTGGCCCTGGAAGATGGCCGTGGAAACCTATACCGACGGGGAGGGAATGATCCGGCCCTTGATCTCTGAAAATGTTCTTCCCACCAACTACTTCGAACTGGTCGGCAGGCCCTCCTTTCTCTTCTGGGCTGTTCTTCTGGCGCTGTTGGGGTTCTCTCTGGTCTATTTTCTGGAGAAGTGGTCTGCCGCAGGAGAAAAGGAGCGGGTATAATACCCCTTTGGACTATGCGGTGCTGCTCAAACCTTCCCCGGAAGATCTGTTGAGATTCCGATTGAAATTTTGGAGTATCTTCCGGGGAATTGATCTTATGAGATCAGAAGGATTTTCTATTTGCAGGCGGTCTGGTTGAGCTGATTCCAACTAAAGTCGTAGCACTGGCTCCCGGATTTCAAGATGGCGCCATAAACGCCGCCGCGGAAAATTGTGGTGGGAGCGTTGAAAGTGCTGGCATTGGATTTTGCGCCCGTATTGAAATCCATCATGATGACTCGCCATTGTTTTCCCTTGTTGTAAAGCAACACCGGCCCCTTGGAGGTGCCGACCTCCTGATAGCCGGAGACGCCTGTGTCCACAGTGATCCACTGTGTTCCCCAGGAACCGTAGCCGGGCCCTCGAACTTTCAACGTGCCGTTTTGCAGTTGGGAAGGCCACACGGACTTCTTGTAGCTGCTGTCGGCATACAGAGAAGTCGAGAAGAACAGCATGATCAACAATGCCGTGAACACCAAAATCGTAGTTTTTCTCATTGAATTTCCTCCTGTATGGAAGGGATTCCTCATTTTCCGGCATTCGGACCTTTTCCGGTGCAGGTTCTTCTGCATAGCATAGGGAAGAATCGGCGTCAATGATGATGGTCGGAATCTGTCTGAGTCTTATAGTCAAAAAAGTGATCTGAGGCCATCTAGCCCAAGGGAAAGCCCTAGTCCGATCATGAGAATCCCGGCCAGCAGGTCGGCAGCGGCCCTGTAGCGGCGGGCCAAAGTCGATGCCCCGGTTCCCAGAATCAGCAGGCCCGGCAGGGTTCCGATGCCGAAGACAAAGACAAGTAAAGCCCCGGCAAAAGGACTTCCTGCGGGCAGTGCCCTGGCGAAAGCCGCAAAGGAGAGGCCGCAGGGGAGCAGGCCCAGCATCATCCCGAGGGGCAGCATGGCCCAGGGCTTTTCTCCGGCCAGGGCCGTCCGCAGAAGATGGCCGAAACCGGGGATTTTTCCGGGCTCGGCCCCGGACATCCAGTCCGGCTCTTTGAAGACGCCGATCCGGAAGAGCCCGAAAAATATCAGAAATGTGGCAGCCAAGAGCGAAAATCCCACCTGAATCCGAACCATCCATGTCATGGGATCGGCTCCGGCCTTTCCGGCCGCAAGGATGATCCCCGCGCCGATGCCGCCCAGCAGCGCACCCGCGGCCGTATAGGTGAAAATCCTTCCGCCGTGGTAGAGGAGATGGGGGAGAAGCCCTTTCCGGCTTCCGGGAAAGGCCAGAATCAAGGGGCCGCACATGCCGATGCAGTGGCCCGTGCCGAAAAGTCCCAGCAGAAACATGGTGATCAGGTCAGCCGTCTCTATTGAAAGGAATCTCAAAAACATTGCCATTTCCATCGGGATTCGGTAGAGTTGGTATTTCGTAAACTGTTGCAGCCCGGAATCATCCCTGAGTACCAGAGTCACGTCGGGATTCGGTAGAGTCGGCATTTCGGAAACCGTTGCAGCCCATCATTTCAGGCGAGGGAGGAAATTTCAATGAAAAAAAGCAGATTCCGGCAGATCCTGTACTCTTCACTTTTTGCTGTTGCGATTTCGGCATTCTTTTTTATCTTCGGCCGGGGGATTGCGGCTGCCGGGTCCGGGCCTCAACCGGGAAAGATGGGGCTGGATGAAGCGGGGCGGATGCAGGTGAGCGATGGGGACCGCTGCCCGGTCTGCGCGATGAATGTGATCAAACACCCCAAGTTTGCAAGCGCGATTCAGCTCAAGGAGAGCCGAACCTTCTATTTCTGCGGAACCGGTTGCATGATCCGCTCCTGGATGCATCCGGAGGTCTTTTTAGGGGTCGAAAAAGATCAACTGGAGAAGCCGGTGGTGAAGGCGTATTTTACGGGAAAGGAGATGGACGCGCGGGAGGCGATATGGGCTGCGGGCTCTGATGTGATTGGGCCCATGGGGCCTGCGCTGGTTCCGTTAAAAGATGAAGCGGAACTTGAAACCTTCCGGCAGCGTCACGGGGCAAAGGCCACCTTCCGCCTTTCGGAGATGGATGATGAAAAGTGGCAGGCGATCACCGGCAAAAAGGCGGTCAAGGGAAAATGATCCGGGGTCGGTGATCCAGGTGGCAATTATTCCAGTAATCTATCCCAAAAATACTTTTTAGAAACAAACTATGCTTCCTAAAGATTTCAATGGGTTGCAGAGTTTGTTGCTGATAGGCTCGATCCCGGCCTTGGTCGGGTGATACGCTTTCAAGTACAATATAGTGCGCTTGTAATTGCCTAAACTACAATATATTGTATAGCCCTTTAATTATGGGATAGATTGAGATGTTTTATTGGGCCCTCCGGGATATTCTGCGGCGGCCGGTCCGCCATCTGCTGATGATTTTTGCCCTGGCCGGGCTGATGATCGCGGCCGCAGTGCCCCTGATCTTCACCGGGGCTTTGTCGGCCGGGGCAGAGGCGCTGCTCTCCGATGCCCCTTCCATTGTTATCCGGCGGGCCGATCCCGTAGGGTGGCGGCCGATTCCCATAGAGCCGGGGATCAAAGCCGCGGAATCCATTGTGGGGGTGATCCGGGTTCGGGCCCGGCGCTGGGGGGTGATCGACGGCTCAAAAGGCCCCCTGGTGGTGATCGGCGAGAAAGGTCTTTCCGATAATCATGCCTCTTCCCTTCCGGACGCTTTCTCCTCCGATCTTCCATCGAATTCCGATTTCCGGAGTGCCGATTTTCGGGATTTTTCCGAGCGGTTTCCCCTGACGCCGGAGACGGCGCCGCTCACCCATGAGACCGTCAGCCTCTCTTGGGAGAAGGCCGGGCAGCTCTTGAATCTTCCGCGGGGAACCGCCACCGATCTCGGGGTGGATGTTTACTATCCGCAGGAGGTCGAGGCCGTCTGCAGGGAGCTTTCCCATGCCTTTCCCTGGCCCGTGCAGATGCTGACCCACAATGAGATCCTCTCTCTGTTCAGAAGAAGAGCTTCCATGATGGGATCGGCTGCGCTCTTCAGCCTCATCCCTGCCCTGATCGGAATGATCCTGATGGTGATGGCGGTTCTGCAGCAGCAGGCTGCAAACATTCGGGAGACGGGGCTGCTCAAGGCGCTGGGGTGGACCGCAAGGGATGTTCTCCGCCTCTCCTTTCTGCGGATGCTCCTGGTGATCGTTCCCGCGATCCTTCTGGGAGCGGCAGGGATTGCGGCCGTTTTTTACGGCCCCGCCCCCTTTCGAAGTCTCGGCGCGCCCCTTGGGCTCTTTTTCGGATGGCACGGCGCTCTTTCCGCGCTCCCTTTTGATGCTCAGGTTGCGGGAAGCGCTTTTGCCGCTGCCGGCACATTCATTCTCCTGCCCTATATCGGAGCTTCCCTATGGAGTGCGGTGCGGGCCTCGGCCGCGGAGCCGGGGGCATTTATCGAAGGGGGCGGGGCAGGGTGAGCGAAGGGATTTTCTGCCGGGATCTGGAACTGGTGCGCCGGGGAAGCCGAGACCAGGAGCGGACCATCTTCACAGATGTCAATGCCGATTTTCCGGCCGGGAATATCACACTGATCACAGGGCCTGCGGGATCGGGCAAGAGCAGCCTGCTCTATATCCTGGCGGGGCTGATCCGACCAACCCGGGGGGAGGTTCTGGATGGGGAGGAGGCCGTCTCCAGATGGCTCACGCCGCATCGGGATCTTTGGCGCAAAGGTGTCGGAATCGTATTCCAGCACTTCCAGCTTTTTGCGGATCTGACTGCGGAAAAGAATGTGATGATTCCGCTGCTGCCGAAAAAGTGGCCGTATCGGCGAATCCGGAACCGTGCAAACGAAGCGCTGGAGCGGCTTTCCGCTGGACATCTCTCGCAGATGCCGGTCCATCTTCTCTCGGGGGGAGAGCGGCAGCGGGTTGCGGTGGCCAGAGCATTGGCCGCGGACCCGGCCATCCTGCTGGCGGATGAGCCGACCGCGCACCAGGACCCGGAGGGGATGAAGATCGTGATGGATGTCTTTGCAGAAGCCCGGGATCGGGCGCGGGTGGTGGTGATTGCGGCACATGATCCCCGGATTGCCGGGATAGCGGATCGCCATTATCGGTTTATCGACGGCCGCCTGGTGCATGATCGCAGTCCGGAATCTCAGGGATGATCGCGCATCCGATCCTGATGGCCATCGGCATGGCGGACCTGTTGGGGCTCGGCCTGATCCTTTCGGCCGGATGGATCGCAGGGGATGTTCTGCTTCATTCGAATCCGGATGGTCGGGATCGGCGACAGATCGCTCTGGAGGCCCGATCGGAACGGGGCGGGCTTGAAGCCCGGTGGGGGGCCGGCCTCTTTGCCTTTTCCACGCTGCTGCTGGTGATTGCCGTCACCCGGATTCTGCCGGAACTGATCCCGGGCGCGATGTGCGGAACCGGCGTCTTTCAGGCCATGCAGGGGGCCGGTTTTCGGGCATTTGCCCTGCGGTTCATTACATTGCTGCTGCTTTATCTGTGGCATCTCCTGGATCGGCTCAACCGGACATCTCCCCGGGGGCCGCTTACGGAAACCTGTGCCCGGATGCTGCTCATCGCGCTGCCCGGAGCGGTTCTCGGGATCTTCGACACCTTCAAGGCGGTTTCGCTTCTGGATCTGGAAAGGCCGGTTGACTGCTGTGCAGCTCTTTATGACCGGTTCGGAAACGGGAATTCTCTTCCATTTTGGGAAAATATCCCTGATGCCTTCTGGATGGGGGGATTTATGGCGACGGGAATCCTCTTGATTGCTGCTGGTATCTGGTCATTTCTCCGGCCCGGGCGTAAATCGGCGGCGCTTCTGGCCATTTTCAGCCTGATCTGGCCCTTTGCGGCCGCAGGAGCCCTCATCCAAGTCCTTTCTGCCTACCATTATCAGGTGCTTTCCCATCCCTGCCCCTGGTGTCTCTTTCTGCCGGAGCATTGGCGGGTCGGGTTTTTCCTGTTCGCTGCGCTGCTGGGGGGGATGGCCGCGGGGACGGCTGCGCTGCTGTCGATCATTGTTGGTCAACGATATCCCGCTATCCGTGAACCGGCCAGGATCATGAGCCGCAGAGCCTCGGGATGGGTCGTTCTCCTTTCGATCCTTTTTATCATCGGGGCATCCTTTCCCGCGCTTCTCTGGCGGCTTCGGCATGGGGTCTGGATCGGTGGATAGGAAACTCTTTGTGGATCTTTGGCGCGGGCTGTGGTAAAAATATTGCTTTACCTTTTCACCTTGAAAGAGGACGGGAAAAGAGGACAAAGAGGACAGGGCAGGAATCAAACCTTTAAGGAGAGCCAATGGAACAGACAGTTCTGAAGGGTCAGGATACAGCCGATTTCGGATACCGGAAAGTTCCCAGGGATGAGAAGGTGCAGTGGGTGCTGCGCCATTTCAATACCATTGCCGGATATTACGACATCATGAACACGGTGCTGAGCTTCGGCATCCATTATCTGTGGAAGCGGACCGCGGTCCGGATGATGGCGTTGAAGCCCGGGGACCGGGTGCTGGATGTCTGCGGCGGGACCGGAGACCTCTCCGTTATGGCATTGAAGGCGATGCGGGAGAAGGGCGATGTGGTGCTATTCGACATAAACCGGGAGATGATGCTCGCGGGCCGGCGCAAGGGCTCCAACCGGAAATACCGGCAGCAGATCGACTATCTCCAGGGAAACGCGGAGGCGATCCCCCTGCCGGACAATTCCTTTGACGCGGCCATGGTCGGCTTCGGCATCCGAAACGTCACGGACATGGAGAGGGGATTTTCCGAGATGCACCGGGTCCTCAAGCCCGGCGGAACCCTGATGTGCCTGGAGTTCTCCATTCCCACATCGCCGGTCTTCCGGTGGCTCTACGACTTCTACTCCTTCACCATCATGCCGTGGGCCGGACAGATACTGGTGGGCTCCCGCCAGGCCTATACCTATCTGCCCGAGTCGATCCGGCTCTTTCCCATGCCGGATGAACTCTCGGCCATCCTCGAGGGGATCGGTTTCGAGAAGATGACCTACCGAAGGCTCACCAACGGCATCGCGGTGGCCCATGTGGGGAAGAAGAAATAGCTTTTACGAAATGCTCAAGGCAACTATCACCACGATGAAAAGACTCAGCGGGTAGTAGCTGGCCCGGTTGAAGAGCGCCATAGCCCGCTCCGGAGAGGGGCTGTTGAAGAGCTGAAGCCCCGGGAAAATGAGCAGGCAGAGGCCGACGCCCACCGCGATGGTCACATAGAGCGCACCGAAATTTCCCGGCGAGAGAGCCACCAGCGGAATGCTCAACGCCAAAGATGCAATCAGACATCCCAGAATGATCTTTACGGCCCCATCCGCGCCGAACCGCACCGGAATGGTTCTGGCCCCGAACCGCTGATCCTCCTCCAGATCTGCCCAGTCATTGGGAACATTCTGCCCCCCGATCTCCCAGGCAAAGAGCCAGAGGAAGAGGATGGCCAGATAGAAGAGCGAAGGGTCCGGGTCCACCGCATAGACCGCGGCCATTGTCCCTGCGGTCTTGACCACCCCGCTGACCAGAGTTCTCAGGT
>JAABSZ010000129.1:0-11000 GCA_011390135.1 Desulfobacteraceae bacterium
TTTTTGCAGAAGGCATTCCCCTCGCCGAACTCCTCCCGCACGATTGCGATGATATCATCGGCATGGCTGTCGGTCTTTGCAAAGATCAGGGTCTTGGGAATCTCCTCCCGGCCCGGGAATATCTCCGGCAGCTTGTTCCGGAAGGCTTTGATCACATTCCGGATCTGGCTCGGGTTGACCACATCCCGATCCAGAGACTTTCTGTCATAGCTCACCTCATCATCGAGCTGCTCCCACCGGGTCCTCCGGGTCAGCCGGTCCCGCTTGTCCACCCATTCCTCGGCAACGATCTTCGCGCCTTCCCCCGTGATCCGGGTCTCGATCAGATAGACATCATACCCCACATTGACCCCGTCGGCCACAGCTTCCTCATGGCGGTATTCGCTCACCACATTTTCGTTGAAAAAGCCGAATGTCCGCTTGTCCGGCGTCGCGGTCAGCCCGATATAGAAGGCATCGAAGTAATCGAGCACCTGCTTCCACAAGTTGTAGATGGACCGATGGCACTCGTCGATCACGATGAAATCGAAAAACTCCGGCGGAACCTTTTCATTGTACTCCACCTCCCGGGGCGCGCCCACGGCAACAACCTCGTCCGGATGGGAAAGCTCCGCAGCCTCGTCCAGCTCCTCCCCCTTGAGGATGGAATACATCCGCTGAATGGTGCTGATGCAGACCTGGGCATCCCGGGGCACGACCTTCGAGTTGAGCCGGCGGACGTTATACAGCTCCGTGAACTTCCGGTTGTCATCGACCGGCGTATAACCCATGAACTCCCCCTCGGCCTGCTCCCCGAGGTTTTTCGTATCCACCAGAAAGAGAATCCGCTCGGCCCCTGCGAACCTGAGCAGCCGATAGATCGAGGTGATCGCGGTAAAGGTCTTCCCGCTGCCGGTGGCCATCTGCACCAGAGCCCGGGGCCGGTTCTCCCGAAACGACCGCTCCAGATTGGTGATGGCCCGGATCTGGCAATCCCGCAGCCCTTGATCTGGAAGCTCCGGCAGCCCCTGCAGCCGCGCCCGAAGGGTTTCCTTTTGCCGGCGACAAAGCTCTTTTACGGTTTCGGGCCGGTAAAAGGAGAAGACGGGCCGGGCCCGGGGAACCGGGTCCCGCAGATCCGTCAACCGGGTCACGGTTCCGGTGCTCTCATAGACCATCGGCAGGGGCCCGCTGTCGCCAATCCATTTGAGCCGGCTTTGGGCATAAAATTCAGCCTGCCCCTCATGCGCGCTCAACCGATGCCCCTCGGATTCCCGCTTGGCCTCGATCACCCCCACCGGCTCCCGGTCCACAAAAAGAACATAGTCGGCCGGACCCGCCTCGGTTATGTACTCCCGCACCGCAATGCCGGGGCCGAGATTCCAGTTGATCCCGTTCTTGTCCACCACGACCCATCCGGATCGGGCAAGCATCTTGTCGATCTTTTTTCTGGCGGTCTGTTCTGGTGTACCGTTCATTTTTGTTTCTTCCCGAAGAGTTGTTACCGGATGAATAGGCTCGATTCAAGTAGACGATGAAGAACCTCGACGTCTCCACATAGATTCAAGATCACGTGCGCCATGCACTATCGTCAGTATGGAAACGCTTTCCGGCAATACTTTGTATATCAGCCTGTAATTCCAAACAAAAATTTCCCGAATATGGGGATCATCGATTTCCGGAACCACTCTTCCTCTCTCAGGGGATGTTTTCAACGATTGGGCTGCTAACCGCGTCTTTCGAATCACTGATGCAGCATAGAAACGGGAGTCTCTTTCAATGAAACCGGCAATCTCCTCAAGATCCCGTACAGCGCTTTGCGTCCATATTATTCTTCGAGCCATTTTGACATCCGTTGATCAAATTCGGCTTCCGACACAATTCTGCCCTCTTCGACATCCTTTAATCCCCGATCAATCTTTTGACGGATGTAGATATGATATTGAATGTCTTCCAAGGTGGAATCATCAGGCAAATCATTCAGGAGGCGGCGAACCTCTTCTTTTGCTGGGATCATGGCACCATTCTCCATAATTTTAAGTTCTGTTTCTTCCATCTTCCGCCAATGCACCAATCTCTCCATTTTTTATTGGGATTGGTTCCGCTTACTCCCTTCAGATACTATCATGTCTTACCCTCCACTTCAAACAGCGATAATAGCTCTCCACACGAAGCGTTTTCCAGAACAATTTGTCCTTCCACGAAAGCCTTTTCCGCCGGTCGAACAGAACCAGCCAGCCGGCATCGCAGCCGAGGGAATCCATATAGTCCGCCAACTGCCGCCGGCCTTCTTCAAGGGTTTTTTTATCCCGCCGGATTTTGATTTCAACCGGATATTTCCGGTTCCCATAATGGATGCAGAGATCGATCCGCCTTTTTCCGGTGGCCATTTCCCGGTCGATGCTTCCCCCCGCGTTGATGATCCGTTGAAGAAAAGCCATGAGAATCAGGTGGGGCGCAGCTTCCTTGTACTGAAACCGTTCTTCCCATATGGTCGAGTTTTCCCGCCAAAAATCCTGGAAATCGGTGAGCAACCGTTTCATGTTCAGCACCCCGTTTTCCAGATATTCGGGAACCCGGGGCGGAAAACCGGCCGGATCCATTGCCATTTGCGGCGCAGAACTGAGCTTTCGGATAATCACATCCCCGTAGATCGGATTGGAAGGGCGGATGACACCATCTACATTCTTCATGAGTCCCAGATCCAGGACATACTGATAATCATCGTCGGTGAAATCGAACCCCTTCTCCTCCCCGGTGATGACGGGCTCGACCACCCGCTGCACCCGTTCCTCCTTCAATCTTTCCAGAAGGCTGTCGATGTGCGTGTCCCGGCGGCGGATGATGTTTTCGACCGCCTGATCCGCATGGGCTGCCCGGATCTCCCGCGTGACATCATCTGCGAGAATCTTGAGGATGATCTCCCTTGCCACCGCATTGACAAGCCACGGCTGCCCCCGGGTATATTCATAGATTCGGCGGGTCACTTCGGGGGGAAATACCTGTCCCGTCTCCTCCGTATGCCGGGCATAAAGCTCTTGGACCTCTTCGGGCGCGAAATCCTGCAGCGTGATGGATTCCGTGACGATGTTGAAAGGGCTTGCACTGCCGAGGGTCTCCTGTTCTTCCCGGATGCTGCCTTTGTAATCCCGGATATTGCGCATGCCGATGAGACCTACCGAATGGACGAAAGGGATGATATCCCGGCTGCTGTACCCGTCTCTCAGTTGCCGCAGAAACAGGATGAGGGTTCCGTTGGAAAGGCAGTCCGTCTCGTCGAAGAGGAGCACGAGGGGTTTGTCGAGATCCCCGCAGAACCGGCTCAGGGTCCAGATCAGAAGATTGTTGAAATCTTCGAAGTCCGCGTCCGTTCCGAACCGGAACCCGGACAATATCGGGTTCAGTTTTGCATACCGGCGCAATGTCCGGACGATTGCGGGAATCCCCTTTTCCGGGGCGCGGATGCCCTGAACCGACTCCAGGGAACAGTACAGGACATAATAGCGGCCCTCCCGGTCGATTCTGGCGGAAACCTCTTTCAACAGCGTGGTCTTTCCGGACTGGCGCGCGGCATGGATCGCGAAATACTGTTTCCGGTCAATCAGTTCCCCCACTCCCCCGCACCGGGATTCCGGGGGGATCATATAATGCTCTGCAGGGTTGCAGGGGCCTGCGATATTGAAGTACTTCTTCACTGGAATTCTCCTTTGATCTCACAGGGCGGCATAGACGGATTCCGTCATTGGGTCAGGTCCCTGCGCAAATCGGGCATTTGTCTGCTGCAGAATCTTCTGAATGGGGAATTCTCTTCGGAAGAGATGGAGCCCCTCCAGCACATACCGCTTCTGGCCGGGATAGAGATCGTTCATCTTCTTCAGCGATTCCTGTGCAATTTTCTCCATGATCGTCTCCGGACAGAGATGCTTCAGTTGTTCAAGGGATGCTTCCCCTGGTCATTTCCGATCCAAAAGCCGGGGCTTCCTTTCAGGAGAACCGGGATCGTTCAGGCCATAATGGGCTTTTAAAATCCCGTAAAGCCATTCCCGTTCGGTCTCCCCCGCGCCGGCCGCGAGGTCGATCCTGCTGCTCCCCTGATCGATGGTCAGCCGGTTGCCCGCGGGAAACTCCCGCAGCTTCAGGGTCCTGAGCTGTTCCGGTGGAAAGGCCGTTTTCATCCGTTTTTGAAACAGGTTTTCCCAGAACTCGGCCCGGAAATTCCCATTCATCGAATACCGGAACGGAGGGATACCGGAATCATAGAGCATTTCCGGCTTCGTGAGGATGATGACCTCGGGCCGGGCGGGCCGGAAGGATTTGTACAATACCAGCATGGCCATCACGCCGCCCGCGGTCCACCCGCAGAGCCAGAAAAGCAGAAACGCATCGATGCCTCCGTCGCCGAAAAGGAGTTCCGAGGATGCGGAAATCCAGCCGACAAACCAGCCGCAGAGCCAGAACAGCAGAAACGGGCCAATGAAATACCGGGCTTTTCCGGCATCCGGCTGGGGGATCATGATTTTCGGGTGTCCGACTTCAGACCCGACCTTGATTTTGGAACCATCCGGCGGTGTGAGCATCATTCAGGTCTCCTGGTGCTGAAACGGCAGATGCATCGATGGAAAGCCCATTTGACCGACAGATATCGGCGTTGTCGATCAAGCGGGTTTTGTTGCGTTTTCGCGATATTTCCGATGAACAGGAAAACAGCAATCAACGTCAGTGCGATTTCAAACAGAAATGTCCAGTGAAAGACGAAGTTCCATATCCACCAGTTATAACGGGCCGGCACATGGAAAAAGAAGAAATCCTGTGCGGAAAAGGGATAGAGCCATCGGATTTTTCCGACGATCGTGTCCAGAAACAGGTGGATGAAGATATTGATCGAGAATACAGCGAGGTAAAGACGCCAGACCGTTTTTCGGAACGCAGACAGGATCACGAAGATCGGCAGCAGTATCCAGAGCCAGTAAAACGGAAGATGCGTCCAATAGCCGTGGTGGAGATGCTGCCGGTTGTCGATCAGGTAGAAATAGAACATGTCGAGGTCCGGAAAGATGCTGCCGAGAATCCCCCAGAAAACAAAGAATTTCAGATGAATTCTGTCGGCCCGATGATGGCGGGGAAGAACGCGAAGAGCAGCTCTCGAACTGATGTAGCCGGCGGGTATGTGGCCGATGAACAATGGAAAGACTCCTCACGGTTTCGACATTTTTATACCTTATTGTTTCCCTCGACGACTTTGCCGGTATCTCTTTTGGCAAGATCGTCTTTCATGAAGGCTCTGATCAATATCACGAGCTTCGAACCGGGATTGGTTCCGCTTACTCCCTTCAGATACTATCATGTCTTACCCTTCACTTCAAACAGCGATAATAGCTCTCCAGATTATACACCGCAACCAGCGGATTGTGCCCCAGCCCCCGATCCTTGACCGCAAGCACCGTACAGGGCGCATCCGCATACTTGAAGAACAGCGAATCATGCCCCACGCAGAGCCCCGGCAGCACATTGAAATCGGCCCCTTCCCGGTTCAGGATCATGGCCTGCAAAATGGGATTGCACATGGCCTCGGCCGTCTGCGGGTTTGTAGGGGCAGCGGGCACAATGGGATGATTTATCGGACATGGTCAGACGGATAACCGCCTCTGACGATGGAAAGCCCCCCGAAAAAGGGGGCTTTCCTTTTCCTGCTTAATCAGGCACTGTGACAAAGAGGTTGATAAAGGTCAAAAACAGCTCATCCCGCCAGACACTGCCGTCATACTCATATCCTTCCTCAGGGCCGCTGACATGGGTGTTGTATTTGTACTGAAACGTCACAACCCCTTCAAAGACATACAGCCCCATATCTTCAGCAATGGGCTTGAGATTCGACTTATCGAGCCGCAAGTGCATGACGCCCTTATTCGAGTATCCTTTCGCTTCGGAGTCGTCACTCTTTCTGTACTTCAGCCAGTACCGCTCCGTGGTCCGGGTCAGCGTCACCTGGCCCCCATTGGGCAGGGTATAGGCATGGTCATTCCAGACCCCGTCCACATTCTGGCGGATTTCGATATCAAAGGGCAGCTTTGCGGTCACGTCGGCCGAAAAGCTCACGCTGTTGTAGCTGAAGTGCTGGTTCGCATCATATGAATGATCGGTTATGCTCGCGTCCATACCATTGAGGTTGGGGGCGCTGATGGAACCGGTCACGGTGTAGGGGTCCGGAACAAAGCCGTTTTCGGTCCGCTTCAGGTTTTCCTGGAGGATGTATTCCGGCAAGTCATAGGTGGGCTGGGGCTTGTAGTAGAGATTGATCCACTGGAAATCGAGAAATATCAGATATCCGTTGTAATTGACCTGGGAATAGAAGCCGAACCAGTTGTCTCCTTCGGCCAGCTCCGCGAGATACATCTTGTCCAGATCCACATCCACCGGGGTTGTGCTCTCCAGCCCCTCAAAGACCGAGATGTACGTCGCACCCTCTTCTCCGTCCTGGGTTTTGACGGAGGAGTAGAGATGAACGATCGGAGCGGTGGTCTCATGAAATCCATCGTTGATCTCCAGGAGCTGATTACCCATGTCGGTCACTTCCGAGACCATGATGGTGCATTCGGGAAAGATATCATCGCCGATAAGCCCCTCTTCCAGCTCTTCGTACCGTTGATCCACCACGGACCAGGGGATGAGTGCGGCTTTTCCGATGTAGTAGATCTGCGTATATAATCTGCCCTTTCCCGCGGCCGCTTCCTGGGCATTGGCTGCTGAACTGTAAGGCTCCAGCATTCCGAACTCATCGAAATAGATGTAGCGGTCTCCGGCGGCCGGATAGTTCGGGTCTGAAACCAGCAGCCGCCACTGATCTCCGTCATCATTTTCTTCAACGCCGTAGATGACCATAGCATGCCCACCCCTCTTCCCGTCTTTGTCCGGTTCGGTGAACATCCCCTCGAGCTGGGGCTCTCCGGTGAGGAGAATGGAATAGGCAAAGGCCTTCCAGACCTGAGTCGGCTCGGCATCCTGAAAGCTCCGGTCGATCTTTTCCGAGAGATCATCCCAGTGGATGTCATGCTGTAGCACCGAGCAGAACTTGTAAGCATTGGAGTCATCCTGCCAGATGGCCGGGGTCGGTGTCTCGCCGTTGTTGTCGAAATGGCCGTAGAGGTTCGGCTCCCCGGCCAGTTGCTGCCGGGTATAGTAGTAGATGGCCCCGATGGATTGGCCTGCGCAGTGCCCCGAGGGAGCAAGCCATGAGCCGTGGTTGGCGAATTTGAAATCATCTCTGCCCGGAAGATACTCGGAGGTGATGGGCATCTGGACCTTGAGGGTCTCTTCGGGGATGGCGCTGACCACAAAGCTTGAAAAATGGCGGGTGGCAACCGTTACAGTGTCCGCTTCCTGCCGGATCAGCGGCATGCCTTCAAACTTTTCGGTTTCCGGATCGTAGAAAAAGGCCATTGCAAAGTGGTTCTGAGGGGTCTTTGCCGGAATGGTGACCTGCATGAGTTGCTCGGAGATCGCGTCTGCGCCCTCCACCCGGATCAATGGCGTCACCGGATTGAAAAAAGGGCCGGCATTGTGGCTCTGGATATTGCTGGCCGTTACCTTGACGTTTCTCTCCGATCCATAGGCCCCCGGCGGGATCTCGATGGTCAGCCCGTTCAAGGCCGATCCCGGAGCTGCTGCCTGAACCGTTCCGCCGCCTGCAGGAACCCTTTGTTCCGCGATGGTGCTTCCGGTGCCCAGCACCAGTTTACCGGTACTGACCGGCGGAGGCGTCACAGTGTCGTCCGGTGAGCCGCCATCGGCCGGAGGGGGTGTACCTGAATCCCCATCGCTTCCCCCGCCGCCGCCACAGCCGGCCGCAAAGACCATCAGCAGCATACAGAGAAACAATACCAGCCGTCTAAAATCGAAACTTTTCATCCTGTCCGTCTCCTTATTTTACCTGTTATGTTGGCGGGAAAGATCTTCTACACAGCCCCGGCCTCGTTCCGCAGAGCGATGCAGAAGGCCATCCCCAGCCGCTTATAAATCATTTTCCCGGCAAATACCATCATTTCCTCGATCCGGTGCTTTGCCATCTTCATTTCGGCAGATGGGACCTGCGGATTCCTATGGACAGCGGGCGCAATTTGGGATTTGAACGGACTTCGCTGATTCCTTGATTATGGGTTGTCGGGATCGTTCAATCGGAATGAAATTTGCCCAGATCCGAGGGGATTTTTTTGTAGCCCTGTTTGAAGATCTTGACATGAATGGCGATCAGATACGCTACAAGCGCATAGGTGATCACGATCTTGACGGTCTTTGTCATCGGTATGGTATGCTGGGTCCACAGCGTCGCGAAGAAATCGAGGCTCAGCAGAAAGGTGAAGAGGATGAGTACATTCTTGGCCCCAATCTTTACGGCAAGATAGGCCGCAAGAAAGAGCCCCGCGATGGTCACGCCGGGGACCGCGGAATACCAGAGGGCAAAAGGGACATCATTGAAAATGATATTGAGCAGGGTTCCCGCAAGGGAGACGGCCGCCATCAGGGAGATGCTGGTGACAATGGAGACCGCGGGATTGATTTTGAAGATCACCGTCAGAATGAAATAGAAAATCGTATCGATGCCGAATCCGATCCAGCCGGAGATCACTCCTCCCAGAAGGGAAAAAAATAGGAGAATTGCCAAATTGCCCCTGGTGAGTTCAATCTTCAGATTCGGATACTTGTACTGAAAGATAATGGAGAAGAAGATGATCTGGGTAAACAGAAAAGCGATGGAATTGAAGATCAGCGTCAGTGATGCAGGATTGCTGATGGGAAGAAAAACCGTGCTGATGGTGACACCGGTAATTCCGCCGAAGAGACATACCGGAATCACGTTGGTGATAAAAAGCTTCCGGTTCAAAAGAAACCAGCGCAATGTTCCCAGCCCCATGCCATAGGCCTGGATGATCAGGTTGAATTGTACGGCTGCGGCCGGATCGATCTGCAGCCGTGTCAGGATGGGGAAATAAACGATGCCGGCTGCCGCAGGGGTTGTGTTGGCCACTGTTGCGGCAATCACGCCGAGAAAGGGCATGTAGTAGAACTGCCGGAGAAATGCTTCATGAAAAAGGGGAAACAGCAGCAGCCAGAAACCTGCAGCAACGGCGAGAATGATATAGGGCAGGCGTTTCCGATTCTTTTCATTCAGCATGCGTTCTTTTGGCAATCCAGACATTCCCATACCTTGAGCCATTGGGTTTCCTTGTTCTGATCTTTCCCTGTTCTGATCTTTCATCAAATGCCCAGCCAGTGTTTCGACACAGTGCTTTTCGTGATCAACGGCTTTGGCCTCGTTTCCCAGGCCGATGCAGAAGGCCATCCCCAAATGTTTATAACCCATTTTTTCGGGAAATTCCATGATTTCCTCGATAAAAGTACCACATTGTCAAATCGGAGAGAAAACCAACTATAGCCGAAATTGACCCCAGGCTTGTTGGTGAGAACCTCCTGCTCTATTGACACATATTATAATGTGTAATAAAATGCGTCAAACAAGGAGGTATCCTAATGGCAACGAATCTGGCAATCGATGATGCATTGCTGAATGAAGCATTAACGATCAGCGGATTGAAGGCCAGATTCTGGAGAAGAAGTATTATCAGGGATATCTTCACGGGCAGAAGAATATCTTTCTCATGGGGATCAATTTCAACACCGACAAACGGACCGTCGATGACTGGCAATGGGGGCCGCTGGCCGATTTTATGGAAATCTGAGGTGGCATAACCCGCGTCACACAATCGAGAAGAGAATAACGCATGGACATCCAAAAGATCCTGAAAACCGGAGAATCAGACACCGTCGAATTCAAATCCGCATTCGGCAAAGAGGTGATCATCTCCCTGACCGCGTTTGCCAACACCCGCGGGGGAAAGGTCATCGTCGGCGTCGATAACGATGGCCGTCCCACGGACATCCGTGTAGGCCCCGAAACGGAACAGCGGTACTTGAACGAGATCAAGCTCGCTACCTATCCGCAGATCCTCCCGCACATTACGCTGCTCGATATCGGCGGAAAGGATGTGCTGGTTTTCGAGATCCACGAATATCCCGTCAAACCGGTTGCCTGTAGAAACCGCTACTACAAACGGGTCAAAAACAGCAATCACCCGCTGAGCCTCGATGAGATCGTCGATCTGCAGCAGCAGAGCCTGAACATCTCCTATGACGCCTATCCCCTGGAACAGAGCCTGAAGTCGCTGGATACCGAAATGATGGAAAACTTCCTCGAAAAAGCCCGATCCACGGGCCGCATCAACCTCCAGGACGATCCTTTCACCAACCTGACCAAACTGAAGCTCATCCAGAACGGCAGGCCGACCCTGGCCGCGATGCTCCTGTTCGGGGATCACGGCTATTCCATCCACATCGGCCGCTTCAAGGGGCCCGATACGATCCTGGATGACCTGCTGATCAAAGATCCGCTGATGACCGGACTCGATGCGGCCATGCTCTTCATCAAAAAGCACATCAACCTCTCCTTCCATTTCGACGGAAGCCTGCAGCGCAAAGAGCGGTGGCAGTATCCCCTGCCCGCGCTTCGGGAACTGCTGCTGAACGCGGCCGTGCATCGGGACTACAAGAGCGCGTCCGATATCGTGATCAAGATCTTCGATCACCGGATCATCTTCACCAGCCCCGGAAAACTTTACGAAGACCTGACCATCGACGACCTGCAGGGGGACGATTATGTCTCCGCCATCCGCAACCGGCTGCTGGCAGATGCTTTTTATCTGATGGGGGATATCGAAAAGTACGGCACGGGCTTTGTGCGCATCCGAAAATGGTTGAAGGAGTATCCGGAGATCCGGATGGAGATGCAGGAGAAAGGGGATTTCTTCCGGGTCGAGCTGATCACTATGCCTCCTGATGGCGATGCTGAAGGCCCTTACAAGCCCGAAGAGTGGTATGAAAGGTTGCCCGAAAAGTTGCCTGAAAAGCTGTCGGATCTACAGCAAAATATCTTGAACCAGATGCAGAATGACCCGGAAGTCACCTATGTT
>JAABSZ010000130.1:0-10955 GCA_011390135.1 Desulfobacteraceae bacterium
ATCGCTTTTCATCGAGTTAGAAGTCGATACAATCTCTTTGTGTAGATCTTCTGATGAATAAATAGAGGCATCTATCTCTACGAACTCGTTTTGTTCGTTATTTACAAAAATTGATTCCAAACGATTCAATAACGGCTGTCGTAAATACTTGTCTCCGTAAGTGATCAAACCAATATTACCCGGTGTTGCAACGAATCGATCTGCATACTCTTCCAGGTCGTAAAACATAATGTCAGCCTTCAGCTATCTCTCTATTTTCCATCTCTTTCAGAGAAAAATGATTCTTAACTAAATTCTCTGCCAAGGGATGAACTTGGTAAATTCGCTCTCTGTTTTCATCTCTTTTGCACAACAATGCGCCGTTTCTAATAAGTTGTGCTCCCGCTTTCGCATTTCCCTGTTGTCTTACGATCTTTTCAATAATGGCATAATCGTTATCATCGAGTCGGCTTTGAAATTTTTCGGACAGTACTCTTTCAACGGCCTGGATATGCCAATCCAACACATGGCTTTCCCCTGTATCCAAAACATAATTAACAGATAATGCACACAAATGGACGAAATCACGGACGATACCACCACTGATTCTCGCCAGGCGGCTGATCTGTTTTGCTGAAAAATATCTTTCACCGCCAATTTCTTTGATGAGGGTCAGATAAAAGGAGAGCGCCGGATCTGTCAATTCCGCCGCTTCAGCCGGAGTATCAAGCGGGTCGAGAATCGATACCTCTCCCCAAATATGATCGATCTCTCTGGAACGATCATGAAAATACATATCGAGAGGCATTGTGGCGACGATCGCACAGGGGAGACGAATCCATGCCATTGCCCGTTGAACGAACAAATCGAGCGAGGCCTCTTCATCACCGAGTTTATCCAGATCATCGATGATAATCAATAGAGGTTTATTCGCATATTCCACCATTCTATCCAATAAATTCTCAAAAGCAAGGGCCAAATCACTTATATCGATTGACCGATTTTCTTCGAAACGAAAATAGCGAAGAGATATTTTCTGCAACATTTTCGTTAAGAATTTCTCCATTTGATCTGCTGTTTCAAAGTTGGGATAATCTTTCTCCTTTTGGGATTCGGATGGAGTTTGAAGTCCGATAAGGGACAAAAGGTGTGGCATACCAGTCTCGGCATCTGATCGGTCACCAAAAATTTCTCCGATATTCCGTACCAATTCTCTTGGCATTTCTCCGAGTTCCCTGTTCCATCGTTTCACTGCTTCCTCCATCAGAAAAACAAGCAATGTCGGAACGCTGGTATTGTGCGCACCGAGAACGGAACTGACCGAACGAAAGATGACAAAATAATCGGCCTTCAACGACTCTGCCAAATGCATCAATTCGGTTGATTTTCCAACGCCGATATGACCAGCGACAAGAGCTTTTGTATAAGGGTCGGCCTTGAGATGGGTTGCAAGCAGACTTAGCGATCCGCCGATTCTGTCAATACGCGGAAGTGTATCCTCAGACAAGGAGGCTGGCCGGTTCGGGTTCAGTCTGCGGAGCAATCTCCGAAGTTCATCTTGTGAATTTGCCGCATTTTGCATGATTGTTTGTCCATATCGGAATCTTTTTAACGTCTAAAATCGATTCTTTACAAAGCGAGGCAGTAAGACTTTTTTTAAAGAGGCAGTAAGACTTTTTTTAAACCTTCGCCCCTACAACAGTAATATTGTCAGAGCCCCCTGCCTCCAGCGCCGCATCAATGAGCGCTTTCAACTGCTCTTCGAGATTATCGCCCGCGCCGAGGATCTGCGCGATGCCCGATCCCGGAACATCGCCATAGAGTCCGTCAGAGCATAGCAGCAGAATATCCCCCGGCTTCATCATGAAGGTCCCCGCGTCCGGCTCGCACTCCCGGCAGCCCACGCACTTCAGCAGCAGGTTCCGCATATGGTGCTTCTCGGCCTCCTCCTCGGTGATCTCTCCTTCGGCCAGCAACTGCCCCGGAATCGTGTGGTCCTGGGTGATCCGCATCAGGTTGCCCTCCCGGAAGAGATAGAGACGGCTGTCTCCCACATGGGCCCAATAAAGGAGCCGCTTCCGCACATAGGCCAGCACCATGGTCGAGCCCATTCCCTGATACTCGGGCTGATCCCGGACCTTCTTTTGGACCAGATCATGGGCATTTCTTATCAATTCGATAAGATAAGAATTGATATTCCCGGAAGGCCGCTTGCACCCATTCAGCGCTTCCACAGCAAGCCCCGATGCCATATCTCCGCCGATCTCGCCGCCCATGCCGTCGGCCACGGCAAAGAGGCAGGAGCCGTCGGTGAACTGCTGAATATAGTAATTATCCTCGTTATTCTCCCGACGGTATCCCTGATGGGTCTGTCCGGCCGTCTTCATTTCCGCGCCTCTTCACCATTTCTTTTTTGAGGGATCGAAGCCCGGTAAAGGGTTCCGATGCCACTGATCCGATAATCTTTCAGCGATCCAGGCACAAAGACCGATTCGCCCCGGGAAAGGGAAATCATACTCTTCTCACCGGGTTCGATCCCGGCTGCGCCCTCCAGACAGAGAAGAATCTCCGGGCCGTTTACACTTAGCGCCTCTTTCCTGTTTTCGGAAATCAACCGGATCACCGAAAGGGAGAACTCTTCAGCACTCAGCCGGTACAGTTCTTCGATGGGAGAGACCGGTTCCGGATGCAGCCTCCGGATCGGCTCCGGCTCGAACCGCATGACCTTCAGCAGTTCGGGAAGATCCACATGCTTGGGGGTGAGTCCGCACCTGAGTACATTGTCGGAGTTGGCCATCAGCTCCACCCCTAGGCCGCCGAGGTAGGAATGGATCCGCCCCGATTCCAGAAATAGCGCCTCCCCCGGCTCCAGGCGGATGAGATTGAGCAGGATCGGGGAGATGACGCCGATATCCGCGGGAAAATGGGCGTGGATGGTCTGTATCCATTGGCAGAGGAGATAAAGCGCGGGATCTTCTATATGCCGCGCCGCACCCGCCAGCGTATCTTTGATAATTCCCGCCCTTTTCCGGTCGTCTGCGGTCATCAGCTCTGTGAAAAACCGGCGCAGTCCCTCGTGATCGGGCCGGTTTCGGAGTTCATTGGCAGCCTCTTCAAGGTCTTGGATGCCGAAAAGATCCAGGAGATGGCAGATGGTTGAAATCGGCCGAAAACCGTTCAACGCGTAAAAGGTGCTCAACGCGCAGATGCACTCGGGCTTCTGGTTTTCATCCCTGTAGTTTCTGTCGGGGGCATCTTTTGGAATTTTGTTGCGGTTTTCGGCCGCAAAACCGGCCATTGCCTGCTCCCGATTCGGATGGACCTGTAGCGAGAGCGGCTTTGCAATGGCGAGCACCTTGAAGAGAAAGGGCAGGTGCGGGCCGAAGCGGAGGGCGGACTCTGCGCCGAGAAAGGCTTCCGGGGCTTCCGCGATGGCGCTATCGAGCGGGTTCCAGCCGCTCTCCGTCAGGATATCGGAGGGTAAATTGGGATGGGCTCCCATCCAGAGTTCGGCACAGGGCCTCCCCTCTGGATTTTCCTGGCCCAGCAGCCGGGGAATGGAATCGGTATCTCCCCAGCCATAGTGTTGAATTCTGTTTTTCAATCGGACGATCTGCTTCATGCGCTCCCTGCGGTTTCCTAAAGTGGCAGATTACTTTTTGAGATAACACTTATGGAGGGCAAAAGCAACCGATTGTTGAAGGATTACGGTTAAAACCCACGGGCCATCCATAGAGTCTCGAAGCCCATCCCATGATGCCCATCCCATGAGATGCATCCCATTGTCAGGAACATAAGTCATGAACGACAAGCAATAGGAGCCGAGGCATCAGGGCTGAGGTGCTGCTGATCTCGGCACTGTAAAGCAGAAGGTCGTCCCCTCCCCCTCCTTGCTGTCACACCAGATTCTGCCGCCATTCTTCTCCACAAACTCCTTGCAGAGAATCAGTCCCAGCCCGGTTCCCTGTTCTCCTGCGGTTCCGGGGCCCCACTTCTCCTCCTGAAGGCTGAAGAGTTTTTCATGATGTTCCGGTGGGATGCCGACACCGGTATCGGCTACCGAGACCTCGGCCAGATCTCCTGCTTCCGCAGCAAAGATCCGGATCTCCCCGCCCTTATCCGTGAATTTCACCGCATTGGAAAGCAGGTTTCGGATCATGGTCTCGGCCATGTCCATGTCCATATATACAGAGAAATCCCGAGGGACATCGTTTTTCAACCGGATCTCCTTCTGCTCCGCATTTTTGTTGCAGATCATGATCTGGTGTCGGACAAGCTCCTGCAAATCAAAGATTTCCGGGGCCGGTTTCAGTTCCCCGGTCTGGGATCTGGCCCAGCAGAGCAGGTTGTCGAGCAGGGCCAGGACATTGCTGGAGACGGAATAGGTGTCTCGGACAAACTCCCGCATCTGGGCTTCATCAGCTCCATTTTCGCTCTCGGAAAGGATCTGGGACATTCCCATAAGAAAATTGATCGGATTTTTCAGGTCGTGCCCGATGATGGAAAGAAGACGATCCTTGGACGCGTTGAGAGATTCCAGATCCCTTCGCTGCTTCTGCAGGGTCAGGTGGGTTTTGACCCGGGAGATGACCTCCTCATGGTGGAAGGGCTTGGTGATATAGTCCGCAGCCCCTAATGCAAAGCCCTTGAGCTTGTTGTCAATCTCGGAGAGCGCTGTTATGAAGATGACCGGGATTTCCGCAGTTCGGGGGTCCGCCTTCAGCTTTCTGCAGGTCTCGAAGCCGTCCATCTCCGGCATCAATATGTCCAGCAGAATCAGATCGGGCAGGGCCGCCTTGGCATGGAAAAGCCCCTGTTTGCCGTCCAATGCCATCAGGGTCTGAAATCCGGCCTGCTCCAGAAGGTCAAAGAGAATGCCCATATTGGTGGGATTGTCCTCTACGATCAGAATCTTGGCAGCCTCTTTACTTTCCCGATTCATTGCGGTCCTCCGAAAAATGTTCGATCAGGCAGATGATCTCGTTGAGTTCAAATGCCTTTGCATGTGAGATGATCCGCCCGGCAAAGGCCGAAGATTCCGAGTTCCGGAAGACCATCTCTTCGGCATGGCGCTGAATCCCCCGGATGTCGCCGATGTCGGCCATCCGCTTCAGGGCCTGGATATCTTCGGACCGTGGCGGATGGAGCTGCAGGTCTTCATCGATACTGCTGGAGACAGGGTCCGGCACTTTCTGATATCGCCATTGGATCCCCAGATGCTCTCCGATCTTCGCGAGCAGTTCTTCGAATCGGACCGGTTTGAAGATGAAATCTGAAAATCCCAGTTCCCGGTTCGTCTCAAACTCCTTTTTGGTGGGGCTTGCCGAAACCGCGATGATGGGGCAATCCAGTTCCGGGTACTCCTGATGAATTTTTCGGATCACTTCAAATCCATTCATATGGGGCATCACGATATCCAGCAGGATGAGATGGGGAATGAAATCTTTCAGCAGAGTCATGGCCTCGATCCCGTCTGCCGCCTCCCGGACATGAAAGCCGAGGGGGGTCAGAAAATCGACCAGCAGGGAACGGTTATAGGGGATGTCATCGGCCACAAGCACCCGCTTTTCTTCCCCTTCATATCCGATCACGGCCCCAAGATCCTGCTCCGGAAAAAGCGCCGAACTATCAAAGATCTGCGGGACTTCCATATCGAACCAGAAGGCGCTCCCCTGCTCCGGCGTACTGCTGACATAGAGTTCGCCGCCCATTGCCCGAACGATCTTTCGGCTGATGGCAAGGCCGAGTCCGGTTCCTTCGGTCTGGAATCTGCGGTTCCGGAGCTGGTGAAACGGAAGGAAAATCTCCTCGAGCTTCTCCTGGGGAATGCCCTCGCCCGAGTCCTCCACCCGAAACCGGATGGCCCCGGTACGGAATTCTGCCGTAAACCGGATAAAACCGGAGGAGGTATATTTGCAGGCGTTGGTCAAAAGATTAAGCAGCACCTGGTGGAGACGCTTTTCATCCCCATAGATCCTTTCGGGAAGATTTTGGTCAATTTTCCGTTGAAAGTCAAGATCTTTCTCCGCAGTCCGGATCTCGATGATCCGGATGATATCGGCCAAGAGATTCTTCAGATGGAAGTCGATCGGACGCAGCTCGAGACGGTTGGCTTCGATTTTTGAAAGATCGAGTACATCGTTGATCATGCTAAGCAGGTATTCTCCGCTTCGCTGTATGGTCTGGACGGCCATTTTCTGGTGTTCCGTCAAACCGGCATGATTCCGCATCAGGATCTGCGTGTAGCCGAGGATGCCGTTCAGCGGCGTTCTCAGTTCATGGCTCATGCTCGCCAGAAATTCGCTCTTGATCCGATTGGCCGATTCCGCAGCCTCTTTGGCCTGTTCCAGCTCCTCTTCGACCTTTTTGACATCGCTGATGTCCCGGGCCACATGGACCCCGCCGATGCATTTTCCGGTCTCGTCCTTAATTGGAGAGGCACTGACGAGAAATTGGCCGTTCATATGGGAATCCCACCGCTCGGTGATATGGGTGAGACCATCTTTTACAGAGAGGGCGTGTGGGCAGTCCGGGACCGGGGAATCCTGGCAGTGAACCATTCGATAGCAGAACTGTCCCTCCAGATCATCTATAGAGCAGTTCAAAAGCACTGCCGCGGCCCGGTTTGCATTGACGATCCGAAAGTTGTTGTCCAGAATCAGTATCATATCGGGCACAGCGTCAAAGGTGTTCTGCCAGGCCTGATTGACCATTCGCAGCTCCCGTTCCGCGTTCTTTCGGTGGGTGATATCCCGGGTGACGCCGATGATCCCCAAAAACTCCCCGTTCTCCCCCCGAAAGGGCCGGGTCACGCTCTCCACCCAGATCCTTTCCCCGTCGCTGCGGATATACTCCACCTCCCAGCGCCGGGTCAGGTTATCTTCATGGCCATTCTTCTCCAGGTTCAGGCGGCGCCGGCCCTGTTTTTCGAGCCGGGAAAGATGGGGCTCGGCAATATATTCGGCAAACGGTTTATCCAGCATCTCTTCGGGCCAATAGCCGAGCATCCCCTCCACCGAAGGGCTGATGTAGGTATATCCGTCCATGCTCTGCTTCATCACCCAGATGACATCCTCGACATTCTCCGCCAGCAGGCGATACTGCCGCTCGCTCTGCTTCACCTCCCTGAAGAGAAGCTGATAGGGCCGGGCAAGGCCGGTCTCGATCACCGCCTTGTAGATGAGATAGAAGGAGATGATTTTGAAGAAATGGCCGATGAGGTTGGAGATGCCGTAGACGCTGATGTAGAAGGTGAAGAGCAGCTCCGATGCGATGGTGAAAAGGATCGATGCCAGCGTCAGCCGATAGACATCCGGATCGAACCGATCCTGCACCCGGATCATTCCGGCTGCGGCCCCGATCAGGATCAGGCAGATCAGGTATTCGCTGATCTTTTTAAAGGGAGTGAGTCCGACGCCCTCGATAAAGCAGGTCGGGAAGATGCCGCCGAAGATCAGAACGAGCAGCAGCCCGGTGATGAGCCCATAGACCGCCAGAAGATCCCGGTGAAGGATTCTGCGATCCATCAGCAGCGACGCGGCCAGAAGCGAGAGGCTCTCCAGATAGCGGGCCCCGATCCAGAGCTGGGTCGGCAGATCGGCCCCATAGCCGGGAAAGATGCCGGTTCCCTTGTAGGCAAGGGTATGCAGAAGATCGAGCCCCCCCACAAAAAGATAGGCAACCCCCAGAAGATGGAAGAATGTGCTGTGGGAAATCTCCCTCGTATTCCAAAAGATCATGAAGATCCCCATGGCCACCACAACGCTGAAGATCTCGGCCAGGGAATGGAAGAGAAGAAAGTCATATAGGCTCGTCAGATAGAGACCAGCAAGTATGGGGACTCCGACGAGAAGGGTTTTCAGATCCGGTTTCATATCAATCCGATCCATCCCCCTGGTTCCGGAGAATCCGGGAGAGTTCCGACAGGCGATAGGGTTTTTTGATATAGTTCTCCGCGCCCCAGTTCAGCAGCTCTGAGGGGTCGTCGATCTTCGATCCGATGCAGAGGATGATGCGGATGCCGGGCAGGTATCGGCCGATCTTTTCGCAGAGGGTTTCCATCCGCATATCCGGGAGTTCCACATCGAGCAGCACCAGATCCGGAGACCGCTTCTGGCTTTCGAGGATCGACAGGGCTTCATTGCCGGTCCCGGCACGCATCACGGTATAGCCGAGCCGCTGAAGCATGGCAGCCGTCACCTCCATCACGGCCGGCTCATCCTCTACAAGCAGAACGGTTCCGCTTCCCCGGAAGCGTTTCTGCTGCACCGGAAGAGCTACCGCGTTTTCGTCTGCCATTGGCAGATAGATGGTGACGATGGTTCCCTTTCCGGGTTCGGAATCGATGGCGATGTGGCCATTGTGTTCCTTGATGATCCCGTATGCCGCGGCCATCGACATGCCCCGGCCCTTGAACTTGGTGGTGAAAAAGGGCTCGCAGACCCGCTCTGCGGTCTCCGGTTCCATTCCCCGGCCATTGTCTTTGATGATGACCGCGGCAAAGGAGCAAAGCTGCCGCACGGTTTCTCCTTCCTCCCCGGGGGCCGGCGGAGGCACGGCATCTTCCCTGCTGACGCTGATATCTATCATTCCTGTCGATTGGCAGGCCTCGGCCGCATTGGTGATGATGGCCGAAAGCACCATCTGCATCTGGGCCGGATCGACAGAGACATAGAGCGGATATTCATGGAAACGGGCGTCGATCTGCACATGGCTCCTGAGGGTGTGCTCGATGATCGCGACCGAATCCCGTACAAAGCCGCTCAGACAGAGGGTCCTCTCCCGCTGCTTGCCGGTTCGGGCATAGGCGATCAACTGCTGTGTCAGGTAGTGCATTTTCTGGGAGGCATCCTCCATCACATCGAGGTACCGCTGCAGGGTCGGAAAATGGAGAAAATCATCACGGATCAGTTCGATGTTGCCGGTGATCAGAAAGAGCTTGTTGTTGAACTCGTGCGCGATGCCGCCGGCAAGCCCCACCAGAGTCTCCATCATCCGGTTCTCGAAAAAGGCACGCATCTGATCCTTAATCGTCAGGTGGATTCTGATCCGGGCCAGTAGTTCATCCTGTTGAAAGGGCTTGGTGATATAGTCGCAGGCCCCCAGTTGAAAACCCTCGAGCTTCTTTCGGGTATCGGAAAGGGCCGTCATGAAGATCAACGGGATCTCCTTGGTATCCGGATTCTCCTTCAGGCGCCGGCAGACATCGAAGCCGTCCAGACCGGGCATCATGATATCCAGCAGGATGAGATCGGGCTTTCCCGCAGCCGCATGTTCCAGTCCCGCCTCTCCGTTCAGCGCGACCAGAACTCTGTAGCCCGTATTCTCCAGCAGGTCCGAAAGGATATCGACATTTGTCGGATTGTCCTCGATCAGCAGAATCGTCTCTCTTTCCATATACCCCCCCGATATCTTTTCTACAGATGAGGTTCTGATCCTTGAAAAATATCCGCGTCAATTATATACCTTTTATAAGGGGAGAAGGCAACCGAAGAAAAAAAATGGGGGAAGACCAGTTTATGGATAAAAAACGCGCAGCCTGCATCTTCGATCTCGACGGAACCCTCGATCATGTGGAATGTCCGGCGCATCCGAGAATCATCCGGGGCCGCACAACCGATGCCTATATTTCGGCCAGGGCACTCGATATTCTTGCAGAGATTTCAATGGGTATCGACATCTTCATTGCAACAGGCCGCTCCGAGGCCACCATCGGCGAATTCCGCCGGAATTTCAACGGAGCCGGTATCCGGGTTGCGGGATGGATTTTAGAGCATGGGGCTGTTCTGCCGGATCGGCCTGAATGGACCAAAACCGTATGGGAGGGGATCGATTTCAATGAGACCTGGGACGCGCTGGAACGGCTGATATCGGATCTGGGTCTGACCATCGACGCTGTTCGATACCGGCCCGATCGGAAGGGGTCGATCCTGCTCTCGGGAAAGGGGGCGCTGCTGGCCGAATATCTCATCGATGCGGCCGCGCCCATTCTAAAAGGCCGCTTCCGCACCCTCGCAGGAAAACGGAAGATAACCCTGCTTCCGAAAAAAGGGGAGAAATGGATGGCCTTTGCAGAAAATTATTCCGCCACCCACAGGATCGCGTTTGCGGCCGGAGATGATCCGGATGATCTGCGCCTTCTATGCAATGCCGACTTTCCATTGACCCTTGCCGGGGCTTCCTGGCTGGTGCAGAAATTGGTGAAGCAGCGGGGCGGATATCTTTCTTCTCTGCCGGGTCATGCCGGAACCGAAGCGATGCTTGGGGAAATTCTTGCACGGCTCAACGGCAAAGAGAAAAGATCAGCGCCATTGCCGGGCCTGCGGTATCCGGTCGAGGAGGCTGAGGATTTCCGGCCCTCCCGGCGGGAATATCTTGATCTGCTCTTTGCAAATGCCCCGCCCCCCAATGCCCTGGATGATCCCCGATGGCTCCGGCAGATGGTTGAAAAACTGGGGCAACGGCTGGTGCAGGGGCGGAAAATGATCATCGAGGTCCGGATGCGGGACTGGGGCGGGGAGATCAAATCTCTGATGCCGCTGCTGGAGATTCTGGTTCCGATTCTTCCGGAGGCGCGGTGGCGGCTTCTGTTTCGGCCGGAGCGGCTGGGGGGGGAGAATTTGAAGTGCTTTGGGGCGATAGGGGATAAACTTTTTTCCTTTATTGGGGCGAAAGGACATAGTGGACTTAGTGGATTTGAGGGGCTTGAGGGACGGTTTTCCGCGCCCGGGGTTCCGGGTTCTCCGGATGATCCGGGAGAGGCTTCCTGTTCGTTGTGGCTCTATGATCATGGGGACGATATGGGGCATTTGTATGACAGGGCCATTCCCCGGCGGATCTTCCGCCATCCGGAGCTGGCACATACCTGGTTCGTCAATCCGATGTACTTGAAGATTTCCGGGGCCCCTCTCTGGGGAAAAATTCCCCGGGAATCTAAGATCCTGGCGCAGCTTTCGGGCCGCCGGGTCATGATGGCG
>JAABSZ010000131.1:0-10932 GCA_011390135.1 Desulfobacteraceae bacterium
ACAATGATGTCGATCTGAGGATCTTCCACCACTGCCCGGGCATCGCTCACAAAGACGCCCGATTCAAATCTCATTCCCCGATCGGTATCGGTATCGATATCTGCAACCTTGGCAAGGATCAGCGGGACCCCGAGCCTCGATTCGATGAGTTCCCTGTTCTCCGTCAGCAGACGGGCAACGCCCGTTCCGACCGTTCCGCATCCGCAAATCCCAACCCTCACGCCCTTCATACCACCGCTCCTTTTGCCAGCGGCTCTCTCTCATAGGCTTCGGTGCCGCTGCTCATCACTTTCCGGATACCCCGGATCGCCTGATTGATGCGCATGTTGTTCTCGATCAGGGCAAACCGGACATACTCATCTCCGTATTCTCCAAAGCCGAGCCCCGGAGAGACCGCGACCTGCGCGTTCCGGATCAGAAATTTGGAGAACTCCACAGAACCCATTTGCCGATATTGCTCCGGAATCCGGGCCCAGACGAACATGGTCCCCTTGGGCGGATCGATCTCCCATCCCACCCGGTTGAGCCCCGAGATCAGGGCATCCCGCCGGGTCTTGTAGATCCCGCGGATCTCTTCCACGCAGTCCTGAGGGCCGTTGAGCGCAATAATGGACGCGATCTGGATCGGCTGAAAGATCCCGTAGTCGAGATAGCTCTTGATCCGGCGCAGGGCCGCGATCGTCTCGGGATTTCCCACGCAGAAGCCGACCCGCCAGCCGGCCATGCTGTAGCTTTTGGAGAGGGAGTAGAACTCCACGCCGACTTCCTTTGCCCCCTTGGCCTGGAGCAGGCTCGGGGCCTTGTAGCCGTCAAAGACAAGCTCTGCATAGGCAAAGTCATGGATCACCAGGATGTCGTTCTCCTTTGCAAAATCGACCACCTTCTGGAAGAAGTCGAGATCGACAACGGTCGTGGTGGGATTGTGGGGGAAGCTTAAAATGAGTACCTTGGGCCGGGGCCAGGTCTGTTTGACGGCATGGGTCAGGTTGTGGAAGAAGTCGATGCCGGGGCCCATGGGAATCCCCCGCACATCCCCGCCCGAGATGATGGCCGAATAGGGGTGGATCGGATAGGTCGGGTTGGGGGTGAAGACCACGTCCCCGGGACGGATGGTCACCAGGATCAGGTGGGAGAGCCCCTCCTTGACACCGATGGTGACGATGGCCTCGTTTTCCGGGTCGATATCCACGTCGAACTTGCGTTTGTACCAGTCCGCGATGGCCATCCGCAGCCTGGTGATCCCCATCGATGCCGAATACCGGTGGTTGTGGGGCTTTCGGGCCGCCTCCACCATCTTTTCCACGATATGGTCAGGCGTTCCCAGATCCGGGTTCCCCATCCCCAGATCGATGATGTCCTCACCCGCACGGCGGGCCTCCATCTTTATCTTGTTGACCGTTGCGAACACATAGGGGGGCAGCCGGTCGAGCCTTGCAAACTTTGTCATAATGATCTTTCACCTCACCGTAAAGATGTACCCATTTTTTCAGATAACTTACAGTAAGGGGGCCGGGATGTCAAAAAAATTGTTTTGACATTTGAAGACATTCGGTTTAGGTTCCTCAAATTGAAATCAATACCGTAATTCTACGGGTTTCTACCGATTTCGGCGTCTAAAGAGATGAAAAAAGAATCGAGGAGCAGGGGTAAAGGGAGATCAGGAGCGGATTTTCGGTGAAAAACGATCAAAAAAAATTGGATAGAGAGTTGGATAAAGATACATCCCAGTCATTGAGCTATGCTCAGGCCGGTGTCGATATCGACAAGGCCAACGATCTGGTCCGGCGGATCAAGGAGATTGCCAAGGGAACCCCCCGTTCCGGTGTAATGGGCGAGATCGGCGGATTCGGAGGCCTCTTCTCCCTGAACCTGGCCAATGTGGATAGGCCCGTTCTGGTCAGCTCTACAGATGGAGTGGGGACCAAGCTCAAGATCGCCTTTCTGATGGACAAGCATGAGACCGTGGGCATCGATCTGGTGGCCATGTGCGTCAACGACATCGCGGTGCAGGGGGCCAAACCCCTTTTCTTTCTCGATTATTTTTCCGTTGGAAAGCTCGATTCCCGGATCGCCACAGAGGTGATCAGCGGGGTGGCCGAAGGCTGTAAAATCGCCGCATGTGCCCTCATTGGCGGAGAGACGGCCGAGATGCCCGGCTTTTATGCGGAAGGGGAGTATGATCTGGCCGGCTTTGCAGTGGGGCTGGTGGACAATGACAAGATCATAGACGGCTCCGGGATCCGGATGGGCCATCTGCTCATCGGCCTTCCCTCCAGCGGCCTGCACAGCAACGGCTATTCCCTGGTGCGGAAGATCTGCTTCGAACGGCTGGGTTTAACGGTGGGAGACCATGTGCCGGAGCTGGGGACGACTCTGGGAGAGGAGCTGCTCACCCCGACCCGGATCTACTCCGAGACGATCCAGCGGCTGATCCGGAATCTGCCGATCCACGGGCTGGCCCACATCACCGGCGGCGGGATCGCGGAGAACATCATCCGGATCATCCCGGACGCCTGCAACATCACCCTGCACCGGGACAGTTGGGAGGTTCCCGCGATCTTCCGTTTTCTCCAGGAGGCCGGGAAGGTCTCAGAAGATGAGATGCTCCGGACCTTCAACAACGGCATCGGGATGGTGGCCATCGTGCCGGAGAAGGCGGCCGCGGATGTGCTGCAGCAGCTTCGGGCTATGGAGGAGAATGCAGTGGTCATCGGCGAGATCACCGAACGGAAGACCTCGGAGAAGCGGCTGGAATGGACATCATGAAAAAAGAGGCTTCCCTCATCTCCCGGATCATTGGAAAACTGCATCGGGAAAAACCGCACCGGGAAAAACTGCACAGGGAAAAACCGCGCCAGGGGAAAGTGCGCCGGGTTCTGGCCTGGATCGAAAAGGGACAGCGGGGAAAAAGTCTCTGCAGAGATTGAACACCCAAAGGCCCCCGCACCCGGTAGGTGCGGATTGAACCGGCATCAGGACCGGTAAATCGATCGATGTTTTATCAACAAATCCTTATTATTGAAATCATTCTCGCCTTTGGCGTCTGCCTCATCACGACCCCGATTGTCCGCCACTTCTCCATCAAAAACGGCCGAATGGCCGCACCGGTCAAGGATCGATGGCATAAGAAGCGGACCGCCCTTTTCGGAGGGATCGCCATCTATGTAGGAATGGCAGTGCCCCTTTTTCTGATCTCCGATTTTTCCCAGATTCTCCCCCCGATCGAGACCTATGCCGTTCCGGTTCCCCGTTCTTCTCTGCCGACCATTCTCTGGATCGGCGCGTCTATGATCTTTTTTCTGGGGCTGCTGGACGATTTCATCCAGATCAAACCCTATACCAAACTGGTAGGCCAGATTCTGGTGGCCTCTCTCATGGCCTTCTGCGGCTTCCGCCTCCAGTGGTTTACCTCACTCACACTGGATACGGTGGTGACGATTGTCTGGATCGTGGGGATCACCAATGCTTTTAACCTCATCGACAATATGGACGGCCTCTGTGCGGGGGTGGGGCTTCTGGCCAGCCTCTATCTGGCTGCGCTCTACTGGCCCGCCCTGCCCCAGGCGGCCGAGATCGCGCTCTTTCTGGCTGGTGCGCTTGCCGCGTTTTTGATCTACAATTTTCATCCGGCCTCCATCTTCATGGGAGACTGCGGCAGCCTGGTGATCGGCTTTATGATGGCCATGCTGACACTCAACTACTCCCAGTCCCTGGAGGTCAACCCCCTGGCCTCTGTCGCGGTTCCCATGATGGTGCTGATGGTTCCCCTGCTGGATACGACGCTGGTGACGCTGATCCGGCTCCTCAGCGGCCGAAGGGCATCGGTAGGGGGCAGAGATCATACCTCTCACCGGCTGGTGCTGGTGGGCTTCAGCGAGCGGGGTGCGGTACTCTTCCTCTACGGCATCGGCATCATCTCGGGAATCTCAGCCATCTTTGTCAGCCGGACCGACACCCTCACCTCTCCGGCCGTGATCATCCCGCTGCTGCTTGCGGCCATTCTGATGGGGATCTATCTGGCGCAGCTCCGGGTCTATCCGGAACGGGAGTTCTGCCTTCTTCGGGAGCGGGCATACACCCCGATTCTTCTGGAGCTGACGTATAAGCGGCAGATCCTGCTGGTCATTCTCGACTTCTGGCTCATTGCCTTCTCCTACTATCTGGCCTATCGGCTCCGCTTTTCGGGAATCGATTTCATCATCAATTTCAGGATCTTTCTCCATTCGCTCCCGGCCGTCATCGCGTGCAAGTCCATCGCCTTTTTCGGGGCCGGCATCTACCGGGGATTCTGGCGGTACCTCAGCACCGACGATGTCTTCGGCTATCTCAAGGCATCCTCTTTTGCCACGCTTCTCACGGTTGCAGCCGTCACCTTCATCTATCGGTTCGAAGACTTCACCAAGGGGATCTTCGTGATCGACTGGCTGATAACCACGGCCCTGCTGCTGGGAACCCGTGGCTCATTCCGCATCGCGCTGGATCTGATGAAGCGAAAGACCCTTTCCGGGGATTCCGTGATCATCTACGGAGCCGGCCGGGGGGGCGAGATTCTGCTCCGGGAGATCATCAACAACAAAAAGCACCGGGTGAAGCCGTTGGGCTTTATCGATGATGATCCTTTAAAAAAGGGGAAGAAGCTCCAGGGGTATCCGATCCTCGGAACATTCGGCGAGCTGGAGAGCATCTATGAAAAAAACGGCTTCGGCGGGATGGTCATCTCCTTCAACAGTGGAAGGGAGATCGAACGGATGGCGGATGTTAAGGAATTCTGCAAGGCCAAAGGGCTTTTTTTGAAACAGTTTACCATCTGCCTAAACAGCGTGGATATAGAACTGTGATGGCTTCTTTTGACGCGTCAAGGCTGATTCTAGGGGTGGAGACCTCCTGCGATGAGACCGCGGCCGCGGTGGTGGAAGGCGGAAACAGAATCCTCTCTTCCGTGGTAGCCTCCCAGGTGGATGTGCATCATCCATACGGCGGCGTGGTGCCGGAACTGGCCGCGAGAAAGCATATCGAGGCGATCTTTCCGACGGTCCACGGGGCCATCGAGAGGGCCGGGATTTCCCCGGAAGATCTCTACGGCGTGGCCGCGACCCGGGGGCCGGGGCTGATCGGCGCACTCCTGGTCGGTTTCTCCTTTGCAAAATCCTATGCCTATGCCCGAAACCTCCCCTTCATCGGGGTCAACCATCTGGAGGGGCATATCGGTTCGGTCTTTCTATCAGATGATCCGCCCGATTTTCCCTTTGCCGCGCTGCTGGCATCCGGGGGCCATACCGGAATCTACAAAGTCTCGGGCCACACCCAATTTCAACTCCTGGGTCAGACGCGAGACGATGCGGCCGGGGAGGCATACGACAAGGTTGCCAAGATGCTGGGGCTGGGATATCCCGGGGGACGGATCATCGACGAGTTGGCCAGAAAGGGAGATCCGGAGAAGATCCGGTTTCCGAGGATCTATCTGGACCGGGAGAAATTCGACTTCAGCTTCAGCGGATTGAAGACGGCCGTGGGTCGATACATCGGGGCCAATGAAAAGGATCTCGAGGATCAGATCCCCGACATAGCGGCCGGATTCCAGGAGGCGGTGGTGGATGTGCTGACGGAGAAGATTCTTCTGGGGGCTCAAAAGAGCGGGTGCCGGCACCTGGCCATTGTTGGGGGGGTCGCGGCAAACGGACGGCTGCGGGAGCGGGTGACGGAAGCAGCGCGAAAGCAAGGCATCGGGGTTCACATCCCCCCGATCTCCCTGTGCGGGGACAATGCCGCTATGATCGCCGGGGCCGGATACCATCGGCTGGAGAAGGGAGAGCGGGACTCATTGGCCTCGGATGTTTACTCCAGAGCCATGTAAAAAGATCAACCAAAGCCTTTCCTTCCACTCGCCTTTCCTGACTCTTCCTATAATTGATCTTTCAACACCTTTTCCGCAACCCCATATCCCTCATGGATCAGCCTTTGGGCCTGGGCCGGATCGAAGTTGACGATGGAACGAAATCCCAGCATTCGCTCAGGCGCAACCATAATAATTTTTGTTTCCGAAAGAGCATAGGCTTCGCATAGAAGTCGATAGGAGCCGAACAGAAACTGCTCTACAACCAGTTCCACGGCCGCCATCGGATTGGCCGGCGGAGAGCGGCGCGTCGCGGCCACCGGAGACAAAGCCACAATGATAATCGTCTCTGCCCCTCTTTCCAGCACCGGCCCCACCGGAATATTGGCCATGATCCCGCCATCCCAGTAGGGTTCTCCGTCGATCTCCTGCCAGGGAAAGAGTATGGGCATCGCGGACGCAGCCATGAGATGATCCATGGTGATCTCCTGCCGGGTGAAGTACCGGAGTTCGGATGTGAGCATATGGACTGCGGTGATGATGATCTCAAAAGGACTGTTTTGCAGCCCTTTGAAATCGATATTCTCCCTCAGGATATTGCGCATCCGGTCTGTATCGGCAAGGGGTTCGATCCGCTCTCCGCTCATGAGTGCTGCCAAAAACCGACGAGGCGTGATCCGATACATCCCCTTGGAACCAAAGCTGCTCCAGAGGCGGCATATCTTTTCCACCGATATCCCGGAGCCGATGGCCACTGCATTGACAGCCCCGACCGAAGAGCCGCAGATCAGATCCGGAGCCCATCCCGCCTCCTGAAGCCATTTCCAGACCCCGGCCTGAAATGCGCCCCGGGCCCCGCCGCCCGATAAGACCAAAGCCCGCTCTACTCCGTCCTGTTTTTCTCTCCCATGCTTCTCCATTGCTTACCTTTGAAAGCTGCCGACCATGTTCATCCTATAATCCACCAAAACCCTTTCTGTCAAAATGATTTTCAAACCGCTTGACGCCGAAGATACTGCTCGTCATAATATTGTATATCATGGGAAGGGTTTGGATATCAGTGTCAGACGGGATATCCTGACGGAAATCATCCTGATCTGAGGAGGAAGCGTATGACCGGGGAGACCAAGATCGCCCGTAAAATCAAAAAATATGCCAATCGGAAACTCTACGATACGGTTCAAAAACGGTACATCTCATTAGACGGCCTTGCGGATCTGATTCAATCCGGCGAAGAGGTGGTCATCGAGGAGAACGAGACCGGTGAAGACATCACCATATCTGTTCTGACCCAACTGCTGATGCGGGAGAAGAAGGACTCCGAGCTAGTGATCGCACCGAGCATTCTGGCGCAGTTGATGCAAAAGGGACGGGGAACGGTTGAGGGCTTTGCCAAACGCTCATCTGGCATCTGGCAGAGTGCGATGACATTGGCCGAAGATGAGATTGACAAACTTGTCAACCTGCTGGTCCGCAACAAGGAGATCACGGAATCTGAAGGGAGCCGTCTCAAAAAAGAGTTGACCGGCTATACCGAAAATTTCAAGAAATGGATCGGGGAGAAGGTGGATCAGCGGGTCAGCGAGGTGATGGGAATGATGAATCTCGCGACCCGGGAGCAGGTAGAGGATCTCCATGACAAGATCGATGGACTGGCGGCAAAGATCCGGGAGATGGAATCGACCGAAGAGAAGGGTGAAAAACCTTAACCGCTCCACCGGGATGATCATTCTGCTGCATCGGAGAAGATGAAAAGAGCTGACAATGGCCATTTTGAAACCTTTTGAAGAGAACGCTGAAGAACCCTGCCTTGTGGCGCAGGATCTGGAAAAGAGCTATCCGTCAGCGGAAAAACCGGCCATTGACGCTCTTTCCCTTTCGGTCCATGCCGGGGAGATATTCGGCCTTTTGGGGCCCAACGGCGCGGGAAAGACCACAGCCATCTCCGTCATGACCGGGCTTCTCCGACCCGATGCGGGGGCAGTCCATATCTGCGGCATCGACCTCTTCAAACGATCCAAAGCCGCACGAAAGTTCTTCGGCCTCGTTCCCCAGGAGATCGCGCTCTATCCGAACCTGACAGCACGGGAGAACCTCCGCTATTTCGGCCGGCTCTACGGCCTCAAAGGTAAACAGCTCAAGGAGAGAGTGGCGGAATCCCTTTCCATCGTGGGGCTTTCAGATCGGGCCCATCAGCGGATCAGGACATTCTCCGGCGGGATGAAGCGGAGAGCCAACCTGAGCGCAGGGCTTCTCCACAGCCCCAGGCTCCTTTTTCTGGACGAGCCGACCGTGGGCATCGACGCGCAGTCGAGAAACATGATTCTGGAACGGCTGCTGGAGATGCGGGAGAAAGGGGTTGCCATGATCTATACCACCCATTATATGGAGGAGGCCCAGACCCTCTGCTCCAGGATCGCGGTGATGGACGGGGGGCGGATCGTCGCACACGGATCTCCGGCCGATCTGCTGCGGGGGTATCCGGAATGCCGGGACCTCGGCGCGCTTTTCCTCCATCTCACCGGCAAACGGCTGCGGGACTGAACCTGACATGATGAAACTCTTTTCTACGGTTTACAAGGAGCTGCTGCTGCTCTTCCGGGATCGGGCCGGGCTTCTGGTGCTCTTTCTGATGCCGGCCGCGCTGGTTATCATCGTCTCCCTGGTGCAGGAGAATGTGCTGAAGACCACCGGGGAGATCGACGTTCAGGTCGTTCTGGCGGACCGGGACCGGGGTGCTGTGGGAGATGCGATCCGAAAGGGGCTGGCCGAGGCCGGCGCGATGGAGATCGTCGAGGCCGGCCGAGGGCCCGACGGAGGGCCCGGCGCAGGATTGGACCGGGATGGGAAGGCCGATGACGCGGCGGTAGAAAAGGCCGTGGCCCACGGCGATGCCCAGGTGGGGATCATCATCCCCGCGGGGCTGACCCGGAACATGCAGGCCCGGATCGACGCGCAGATCGAGGCCGCATTTGCCGGAAAACCGGCCTCGGAAGCGGAAAATGTCTCCCTGCCGGAACTGCGCCTCTACTTCGATCCCCTTGCCCAGGGGAGCTTTCGTTCGGCCATCGTCAACGCGATCCATCGGATCATCCTGATGATGGAGATGGAGATGAAGGCCGGGGCATTTACCGGAGCGGTCCGAAGCTTTGTGCCGGAGATGTCCGATGACTGGGGGAGCGGGCGGCTGCTCGATCTCCGTGTGGAGCGGACGGGCCGCGGCGGCGTGGAGAAGCTGCCCACATCGGTGCAGCAGAATGTGCCGGCCTGGGCCCTCTTCGGAATGTTCTTCATCGTGGTCCCCTTGAGCGGCGCGCTGATCCGGGAGCGGGAGGACGGAACCCAGACCCGGCTGCTGACCCTGCCGGTCTCCTATGGGATTCTGCTGATGGGAAAGGTGATCGCATACGTCTTCATCTGCCTGGTGCAGTTCGGGATCATCCTGCTCATCGGCATCTATGTACTGCCTCTGATGGGAACCCCGGTGCTGGAGATCGGATCTTCTCCGGAAGCAGTGGCCGTCATCGTTTTGAGTGCTGCCCTTGCGGCATCTGGCTACGGCATTGCCATAGGGGTCTTTTCCGGAACCTATGAGCAGGCCTCCATGTTCGGGCCCGTCTCCATCGTGATTGCCGCGGCACTGGGAGGCATCATGGTTCCGGTCTATGTGATGCCCGAGACCATGAGGGAGATCAGCCGGTTTTCCCCGCTGGCATGGGGGCTCAACGGGCTGACAGAGCTTTTCGTGCGGGAGGGGGATCTGATCTCCGTCCTTCCGGAGATCGCTTATCTGCTCCTTTTTGCCGCGGGAATGCTTGGAGCCGCCTGGATCGGATTTTCCCGCCGGAGACGGTTTTAAGGCGATTTGCCGGAATCAAAATCCCGCTGAAAAGGGACAAATCAATAGACGGAGCGGATAGAGTGGACAGAGTGAAGGCTGAAACCCCGAGACCTTTGCCGGGATCTTCATTTCCAAAATTCACCTTGAGGCTCGACAGGGTTCAACTGCTTTGAAAGGCCGGTTTGATCCCGGCCTGTGAAAGGATATTTTATGGCACTTGTGCTTCGCGGAGAGGATCTGACCATCGAGGATCTGGTGGGCGTATCCCGGAAAGGGCGTTCGGCAGCGCTGAGCGATGACCCCGAACTTCTCGCCCGGATACGCCGGTCCAGAGAGATCATCTTAGAGGCGATTGAGGCCGGGGAGTCGATCTACGGCGTCACCACGGCCTTCGGGGGGATGGCTGATATCAAGGTTCCCAAGGATTCAGCCGATCTGCTGCAGCAAAACATCCCCTGGCCCCACAAGACGGGCGCGGGAAAACGGCTTCCCAAAGCCGATGTGCGCGCGGCCATGCTGCTGCGGGCCAATTCGCTGATGCGGGGGGTATCAGGGGTCCGGATCGAGATCATCCAACGCCTTGTGGAATGCCTCGATGCCGGGATCACTCCCCATGTCCATGAACTCGGCTCCATCGGCGCAAGCGGGGATCTGGTTCCCCTGGCCTATATTCTGGCCGCGGCCGTGGGGCTGGATCGGGCATTTACAGTGGAGATGGACGGGGAGGAGATGGATGCCCTGACTGCGCTGGAACGTGCGGGCCTTCCCCGGATCGAGCTGGCGGCCAAAGAAGGGCTTTCTGTGATGAACGGCACATCGGTCATGGCCGGGATCGGGGCTCATGCCCTTTACGATGCCCGGAATCTGCTGGGGCTCTCGCTGGGGGCCCATGCCCTCTACGCCCAGGGAATGGCCGCGAGCAACCAGTCCTTTCATCCTTTTATCCAGCAGCATAAGCCCCATCCGGGCCAGGTATGGACAGCAGCGAAAATGGTCGATCTGCTCGATGGCTCGAAGCTGATCCGAGACGAATTGAACGGAAAGAGCCGGCCCGGAAAGAACGCGCTGGAGCAGGACCGGTATTCCCTACGCTGCCTGCCCCAGTTCATGGGCCCGATTGCCGACGGCTTTTCGGCCATGGCCCGATCCATCGAAATCGAGATCAATTCGGCCACGGACAATCCGCTCATCGACACGGAGCAGGAACTGACCCTCTACTGCGGAAATTTTTTGGGGCAGTACATCGGCGTGGGCATGG
>JAABSZ010000132.1:0-10847 GCA_011390135.1 Desulfobacteraceae bacterium
TCCGGCCTGGATGTCGGCAACGTCGATCTCCTGATTGAGGGCGACCTCCTGGCCATCGAGCAGCAGCTCTCCTGCAGTCTCGAGCTGGGTGATCCTGATCTGGGTGAAGGTTCCGCCGTCCGGATCATTGAAGCCGAAATCGGCCACCGTAAAGACGTGCTGCGTATCCTCGGCGAGAGTTACGGTCTGATCGGCTCCCGAAGGCGGAATGTTGCCCACCGTCACATTGATATTCATGTTGTATGCGGACTGGCTGTAGGCCGTGCCGTCGGAAACCTGGAATCCAAAATTGGCATACCCGTCGCCGCTGGCATCGGAGGCCGGGACAAAGAGCAGCTTTCCGGCTTCGATCTGATCGACATCGATCTCCTGGTTCAGGGAAACGGCCTGGCCGTTGAGCGACAGATCTCCGGCCGCCTCCAGCCGGGTGATCTTCACGGTCTGAAAGGAATTCCCCTCATCCACATCGTTGAAGGAGAAGTCGGATATCTTGAAGGTGTAATTGGTATTCTGAGCAGTCGTTATCGTATTGTCCGCGGAGGTTGGCGGATCATTGACCGGTTCCACATTGAGCACCATCGTATAGGCCGACTGGCTGTAGGCAGTGCCGTCATTCACCTTGAACCGGAAATTGCCGTAGGGCTGGCCGTTGGCATCCTTGTCCGGAACGAAAACGAATTCTCCGGCCTCGATCTGTGCCCGGGTGATCTGCTCGTTGAGATTCACCTCCCGGCCATTGAGCGCCAGTTTTCCTGCGGTTTCCCCCTGATTGATCTGGATCTTCTGTAGACTGTCTCCGGTATCCGGGTCGGTGAAGCCGAAGTCGTCCACCGTAAAGGTATAGGGGGTGTCCTCCTGCAAAGTGACCTCCTGATCCGATGCCGATGGCAGGTCATTGACCGGATTGACATCCACGGTCATCCGATAGGCATCTGCACTGTACTCCTTGCCGTCGGAGACCTTGAAGCTGAAGCCGGAATATCCCTCTCCGTTGGCATCCGTAGCCGGGACAAAGATCAGCCTGCGGGCCACGATATCCTCAACCGAGACCTCATCGCCGGCCCCGACTGCCTGTCCGTTGAGCTGCAGGGTTCCGGAAGGATCCATCTCGGTGATCATCACCGACTGGAGAGTGTCGTTGCTGTTCACATCCACATCGTTGAAGAGGAAGTCATTGCGCTCAAAGACGTAGCTGGTATCTTCGTCCGTCACTACGGTATTGTCCAGCGCGGTGGGCGCATCCTGGATCGGGTTCACATTGATGGTCATATTTGCGGCGGTTTCGCTGTAGGCAGAACCGTCATGCACCTTGAACCGGAAGTCGGAATAGGAGACGCCATTGGCATTCTGGTTGGGGACGAAGGTGAGGTTGCCCGCCTGAATGTCTGTAGCCGAAATCTCGTCGAATTGACCGACTTCCTGACCGTTGAGCAGAAGAGAACCTGCCGATTCCAGCTTGGTAATCTGGATCTTCAGGAGGGGATCTCCCTCGGGATCGGTGTAGGCGCTGTTAAAATCATCAAGGGTGAATTGATACGTTCCGTCTTCATCCATCGTGACGGTTCCGCCCGTGGTACTTGGGGCGGCTCTGACAATCGGGCCGTCCGATATGTCAGTGGCCTTCGGTCCATCCACAGGGAGGTCGCCATCTGCCGAAACCCCGTCAGAGATCTGGGTGTCCGGATCGCTCAGCAGTGCGGCCGCACCTGCCGCGGCATCTGCGGAAAATGAAATGTGCTCCGCGCCTGCCATGTTATCCGGGACCGCAGACCCGTCCGGAACCTGTGCGTCATCATGATTATCGACCGCATGATCGATCACATGTGCCACAGCAGCTCCGTCGAGGACGATCCTGCGTTCCAGTTTCATCAGGTTCAACATATGCCACCTCCCTTTATCGGTGTTTCGATAATATGGATGTTCTTTGTTTCGTTCAAACAGATACTGTTTCTTTGTGCAACGATTACCAGTGATTGCTCGTCGGCGGGATCACCCAGTACTCCATCCCGTTTTGTTTCAGATTCTGGGCAAGCTGCTTGGCCTCGGGCTCAGTCAATCCCATCAACCGCACCCGGTTGTAGAGCTTTCCGTTGAGGTTTTTGGTGCTGACCCGGGCATCCCGGTTATCTGCCAGCCGCAGTTCCAGATCCTTGATCTGGTCGATCCGCTTGGCCGGCCCTCCGGCCTTGGTGAAAGAGCCCATCTGCACCTTCCAGAGAAAACGGTCAGATGCCGCGTTGGACCAACCCCTGGAGGCCGAATAGTCATCTTCGTAGGTTGAAGTATCTGACCAGGGATCGACCGCTCCGCCGGTTCCGCCCGCTGCTCCCCCTGTTCCGCCCACCCCTCCGCCGGCAGGGGGTACTGTCCCGGCTCCGGCATCGGTGAAGCCCGCATCTTCGGCCGGATATTCACTTCCGCTGCCATAGGGAGAAGCGCCGCCCAGATCCATGGTGTCGATCTCCGAACCCGAACCGGCTGCGTAATTATCCGCGGCCATATTTGCCAGCTCTCCGGAGGCAAGGTCATACCCGACGCCTGAAACATCGCCGCTGCCCAGCAGAATGCTCGTATCGCAGTCCTGGGGAAACATGCCGATGCTGACGCAGAGACGTTTGTGCGCCACCATCATATCGACAACAGCCTCGTCCCTTCTCAGCTTTGCCGCCATCTCCTCCAGATAGCGCTGGGTGACGGCCAGCTCCGGCAGGCGGCCGGCGCTGTTTTTGGCCTTGGCCATGTCCAGAAGATTCTCCGCAAGCTGAAAGGTCTCTTCCAGCAGCCGGAACCGGTCCACCTTGATGGCATAATCGAGAAGCGAGATATGCACCTGGGTGATGACGCCGACGGTCATCATCAGCCGCTCCACCTCTGCCATATTGACAGTCTTTTTCGTTCCCTGCAGCCTGGCAATGTTCGAGGGAAGGTCGAGAAGATTCCAGCTCACCCCCGCACCGACGCTGTTCCAGGTGTTGGCATAGAGGAGCCGGTTGTCATCATAATGGGAGGCCGCAAAGAAGTTGAGTCCCGGAAAGAGGTTCAAAATGGCCGCCTTGGTCTCCTCTTTCTGGATCAGGACCTGGATGTCCCGCTGATAGAGTTCGGGGCGATGCACCAGGGCATACTCCTCCAGAGAGTCGATATCCAGTTCCTTGGTATGGGGCAGCGCCGCGACAATGGGCTTGATGGGCGGTCTGGCCAGGGTGTACTGGACGTTCTGGTTGAAGCCCATGAGCTGGGAGAGTTCCAGGCGGGCCGAGGAGAGATTGGCCTGGAGTTGCCGGACCGTCAGCTCCAGCTCCTTGAGCCGGAGTTCGGCCTCGGCCGCATCCATTCGATCCAGATCCCCGGAGGCAACCGCGCTGTCGATCCGACCTTTGACAACCTTCAGCCGTTTCTCCACCGAATGGACATAATCGAGGGCATCTTCCAGAGCTGCGGCCTGCCAGTAAGCCCCCACGATATCCAGAGCCAACTGCTGGGCCTGCCGGATTCGCTTCTGCTCCAGAAACTGCTCCCGCATCTCCGAGGCGCCGGAGCGGACATACGCGAGCGCTGTGTCCAGCACGTTCCAGGTGAGGGTCAGGTTAGCCCGGAAGGAATCCTTCAGCTCCGAAACCGTATAATCCTTCTGATCCTGGTCCAGCCGCCAGTTGTAGACATCGCTCTTCCGAAGCTTGTCCCGATACTCGAACCGGGCATCAGCGACCAGACCGGGCAACATCTGGAGCCGTTTGGCCAGGGTCTCCTTGTCCGCGATCTCCTCATCGAGCTTGGCAATGCGGACTTCCAGGTTATTGCGCAGTCCGATGCTGATGACATCCTCCAAGGTCAGGGGCTGTTCAAAATTGATGTCCATCGGGGGCTTGAGCAGCTCCAGATCGGTCTTAGCCTGCTGCTCCCGTTGATCCGCCATTTCGGCATCATTGAGAATCTTGGAACATCCACCGAAGACCAGCAGAATGAATGCGACCCAGAAAAACTTCGCCAATGCTGACCATGACGTGCTCCTGCCGGAACCCTTTCTCATCTCTATCATAAGTTCACTCCGTTTTTTACTGGCTTGCTGCCACCAAGGTTTGGGAACCGAAGACCGACGACACTTGACCTTATATTATTTTCTTAATTCAAAAGTCTTTGGCTTGTCAAGATATTTCAGCACTAATAAATTCCCCATGAACCCTCCATATAATATTTGTACAACACCGGCCGGGTTCTGGAATTGACCCCAATCCCCGCCATCGTCTCCTCTTCCAGCACTCCCTTTCCAAAATGGAGCATGGAGACGACCGCATCGGTGTTGAGAAAACGGGTATCGAGACCATCGAAATCGATGGCCATTATCAGCGATTTCAGCCGGGCCGCGTCCATCTCCTCTTTGGGAACCCCCATAACCCATCCCCATTCCCCCAGGGTCGGAATCGAATTATGATAGGGAACCGCGGAAAAACCGGCTGCCCGGACGGTTTTGAGGATGCATTGAAAAGCCATCCGCGCAAAATAGGGGCTTGCGGCCTGGGTGACGAAGACCCCGCCGCGGATGAGGCGGCTCTTTGCGTTGCCGTAGAAATCGACAGAATAGACATGCATCAGATCCACACTGTCCGGGTCCGGCAGATCCGCTATAATGACGCCGTAGTGGGAATCATCCTTCTGCAAAAATCCGGCCGCATCCATATTGATTATGGTTACCCGGTCGTCGAGCATGGAATAGCGGTTGACCGAAAGCAGCATGGGATGGGTCTGCCCCAACTGGGTCATCTCAGGGTCAAGATCCACCAGCGTCACGGATTGCACATCCTTATACTTGAGGACCTCACGAAGCGCGAGACCGTCTCCGCCGCCCAGGATCAGCACCCGGCTCCGGTCTGGCGTGAGCATCATGGCCGGATGAACCAGGGGCTCGTGATACCGTTCCTCGTCAACTGTGGAAAACTGCTCCTGACCGTTGAGATAGAGCCAGTAGTCGTTCTTCCAACGGGTCATGACAATTTTCTGGTAGGGCGTCTGCGCGGAGAAGATCACTTTGTCTGCATACCGGCGCTGCTCCGCGTAGGTGATGACCGGATTGGCAAAGAAACCGAGCAGCAGCAGCAGGCAGAAGACCCCGGCAAAGGCGCTCACCAGCAGCCGTTTCCGCTCTAAAAGATCATAGAATCGCCAGAGGATCAGCCCCGCCACCAGAAAGTTGATGCTCCCCAGAACGATAGGCGTATAGGTCAGGCCGAGATAGGGCAGCGCAAAAAAGGCGAAGATGATCCCGCCAAAGAGCGCGCCGTAATAATCCTTCTCCATCACCCCCGAGATGTTGATCCGAAGCTCTTCATAGGCGTCGTTCATCCGGGTGACCAGAGGGATCTCCAGGCCGATGAGGCTTCCGATGACCATTGCCTGCACATAGATGATCCACTGGAAGCATTCTAAAAATCCAGCCAGGCTGTAGGCGAGGATTGCACTGAGCGCACAGAGCACCGACAGGGTGAACTCGGTCATCACGAATGCATCCAGCAGGTTTTTGCGGAAAAAGCGGCTCAACCGGCTGCCGACGCCCATTGCAAACAGCATCAGCGACATCATCACTGTCCACTGAAAGATGGCGTTCCCCAACAGATATGTGGCCAGAGTAGAGAGAACGAACTCGGCCACGATTCCGGCACAGCCGGTGGCAAAGAGCGCTGCCTTTAAAATCAGGCCGAAAGAGCGGTCTTCAGACACACCAGTAGACGACAAATCCGGCCGCAATGTAGGAGAATGCCTCGATAAAGGCCGCGCCGATATTGGGCTTCTCCTGACCGTGCGCGATGATCTCGTGGGTCAGCTTCACCGAGGGCAGAAGGATCTTGTCGGTGAGGAACCGGATGACCGGCAGCAGCAGGAGGCCCAGCACCGCCACAAATACATAGTTGGGAAGGTCTGTTCTCCAGGAATGGAAGTCCCGCTCGGCCGCAAGCCCCACAACGATCCCGATGCCGATGAGCGCGCCGCCGAAGCTCACCCCGGCCGCGACATTGTCCTTTTCGATCTCGTCATGGACATCGAAGGGGAGTACTTTGGCATAGACCGCGCCGGCGATCATCAGGATCAACTGGCCCAGCGCCCAAAATCCGACAGCGGACCAGATTCCCCCGCCCTCGCCGGATACGGAGCCGAAGATGATCAGTCCCGTGGCAACGCTCATTCCTAAAGAGACCGCGCCGGTGCCGCAGTTCTGGTCCCGGATCAGCTCGTCGCTGATGTGGAAGCGGGGCAGCATCACCTTGTCGCAGAGGATCCAGGAGAGGTTGAGCAGTATGATGCCTAAAAAGCCGTAGATGGTGATGTCGATGAGATCGATGATGATCCCGTGGCTGGGCCCCACGATCGCGCCGCCGATGGAGAGTACCAGCCCGAAATAGTAGCCTATCAGTGCCACCGCGACGGCCGGATTGTCCTTCTCCACCAGCTCATGGGTCAGATTGTACTTCCGATGGATCAGGCTGTAGATCACCTTGCCCAGAAAGAAGAGTACATAGAAGACCACGATGTAGATGAGCGCGGTGACCAGTCTGTCGAGAATCTCCATTTTATTTCCCCCTGCCCCCGGCCCGGCTTCTAAAGTTCGACCGGGTCCGTCCGATGGTTGCCTGCTTCACCTTATCCCCAAACGATGCTTTGCTGACCTTTTGCGTGGCCATGCGCCGCTCGTAGAAATCGGGCTTTCTCTTCTTCGTGTAAGTCCCCTGTGTGCCGAACTGGTTCTTGCTGCCGAAATAAGGGATGCCTTTGGAATGGGTTTTCCGATAGCTCCGGTAGTCATGCCGGTAGATGTGAGGGAGGTCGATGTCGATCTCCAGTTCGTCGAACAGGGGCCCGTCTCCCTCGAACTCCCAGTACTCCCCTCCCCGACCGGAACGCCATCGGCCATACCGCGGGTCCCCGACAAACTGGTATCCGGGGGGCGCGGCCGCCATGAGCGGTTCTCCGCCCTTCATCCCGGCAAGGGCCATGCCCAACAGCATCTCCGTGGAGTTGTAGAAATTTTTGGGAACCTTCACCCAGTTCGTCACATCCTGCTTCTTCGGCGTAAGTATCCGATACCGGTGATAATAATCCTTGAAGAAGTTCCCATCCTCCTTCATGTTCTCGAGGATGACGGAATAGGTATCGGTCGACTGCCGGAGAGGTTGGGTTATCCGCTGCAGGGGCGGCTCCCCGTCTCCGCCGCACCCGGCAAGAAAAAGAATGCCCGCAAGCAGGGCTGCCGGGAAAATATGACAGATGCGGCGGGGAATCGACTCGAATTCTTTGGTGCGGCCAAGTGTCGTCATGATCCTTCCTCATTCGCTGAACCCAATTTCAAAATCCATTTAAAGAGATATCAGACCTGCTGGTACAGGTCAAGGAAGAATGCGAACAAATCCTCTCTAATTTTGATCCCTGAACCGATTTATCTGATCGCCGCACCGAGCACTTCGAAGAGCCGGTCGATATCCGCATCGACCGTATACAGATGGGGCGATATCCGGATAGCGGTTCCCCGGACGCTGACATAGACCTTCTTTTCCCCAAGGCGCTGCGGCAGATCATTGCCGAAGCCGCCCGGAATGGAAATTCCGATCATGTGCGGGGAACGGGCATCCTCGGGCGCGATTTTAAAACCCATTTCCTGCGCTCTTTCGGCAATGGCTGAGGTCTTTCCCTTCAGGGTTTCTGCGATGTTCTCGACTCCCCATTCATGGAGCTGCTGCAGGGTTCGGGCCGCAATCGGAGAGAGAAAGAAATTGCTCACCTCCCCGACATCGAACCGGCGGGCTCCGGGCTGATAATCGTCCTTGTAATCGACCAGCCCGGCAAAATTTTCCGAATCGGCCCGGTTGAGCCAGTTCTCCTCCAGCGCGGTGCCGTTCTGCCACTTGGGCGCGACATAGCAGTATCCGAAGCTGTAGGGGCCCAGCATCCATTTGTGTGCGGTGGTCACGAGAAAATCGGGCTGGACCTCCGGAACCGAAAAGGGCATGGCCCCCAGAGATTGCGTGCCGTCCACCACCAGCGCCGCGCCGACCTGGCGGCATTTTTTCCCGATCTCGACGAGATCGATGAATGTGCCGTCGGTCCAATGGCAGTTGCCCAGAGCGACCACTGCTGTATCCTCGCCGATGGCATCGAGTACGGCCGGTGTCCATCGGCTCTCCTCGGGTCGAGGCACGGTGCGGATCACAGCCCCCCTCTCCTCAGCCACCCGCCGCCAGACATAGACATTGGAAGGGAACTGATCCTGGAGCAGGACGATGGCCTGGTTGGCCTTTACCGGAATATTTCTGGCCGCAACGGCAATGCCGTAGGAGACCGCGGGGATGATGGCCACATCCCCCGGCTCACACTTTATCAGACGGGCGAATCCCTCCCGCACCGTCTCGGCCAGCGAGAAGAAATGGGGCGGCGTGAGAGTCCAGGGATTGGATTTCATCTTTACGGCTGCGGCTGCGGCCTTTGCTGCGGATTTGAGCAGCGGTGCGGTATACGCGCAGTTCAGGTAGGCGACATCCTCCGGGATATCGAACAGGTGGCGCTGTGAGGGAATCAACATAGAAGGTTACTCCTTATGGGTTTCGGTCGTATCAAAATTATATGAAATCTATCATCTCTGTCAAAGAGCGCAATCATAGGTCCTGCATCAATGAGAGTGCTTTTCATGGAGTTTCTCTTTTAACCGGTCCTTATAGGTTCTTGAAAGATCATTTCTGCCGCTGCCACATTTACCGAAAAGATCTTTCCCGAGTTCATAGGCTGTCGGTTTCCGATAATAATCATCAACAAACTTTCGGAGTATCTGCCGAACGATCTCATCCTTGGGAGTATCTTGATTTTTGGCGATCTCTTCCAGTTTTTCTTCATAGTCGGGGGACAGTTGAATCGACAACATGTTTCCTCCTCAAAAATATATAAAGTTATGATGCTGCTATCCTATACACCAATTGATCATAGGCCAACCCAAAGAAATATTCAACATGAGAGATGAAGCTGCTCCAATCTCTTGTGGAAAATTTTTTGGGCTTTCCCCGCAGATAGTGCTATACTGCTTTTTATGGAACGAATGGACTACTTCATCAGGCGCATCCTGCTGATCCTCCCCACCTTCATCGGGATTACCCTGGTCTGTTTCGCGCTGATCCAGTTCGTGCCCGGCGGCCCTGTGGAGCAGGCAATCATGCAGATGCGGGGCATCGGTGAGGGCGAGGCCAGACCCGGGGCCGAGGCGGCCTCCATCTCCGAATCCCAGCGCAAGGCTCTGGAGGCTCACTTCGGCTTTGACAAACCCTTCCACATCCGGTACTGGAACTGGCTGGTGGAGGAGCGGCTGGGAACGCAGATGCACTCCTACAAATATCCTGACAAAACCGCATGGCAGATCATCCGGGGGCGGTTCGAGGTCTCTCTCATCTTCGGCCTCACCGGGTTTTTCCTCTCCTATCTCGTCTGCATCCCTCTGGGAATTGCCAAGGCCCTGCGCCATGACTCCACCTTCGACTTTCTCTCGAGCGTGATCGTCTTTGTGGGGTATGCCATCCCGCCCTTTGCCTTTGGCATGGTTTTAAAGATGCTCCTCTCCGGAACCGTGGAGGGCCTGTGGGACATCTTTCCGGTGGCCGGATTCCAATCGGAGAACTACGCACAGCTCAGCTTCTACGGCAAGGTGCAGGATATCTTCATGCACATGTTTCTGCCGGTACTCTGCTATGTGATCGGAAACTTTGCCATTTTAACCCTTCTGATGAAGAACTCCCTTCTGGAGCAGATCAGCCGGGATTACGTCCGCACTGTGCTGGCCAAGGGGGGAACCTTCCGCAGGGCCGTCTGGGGGCACGCGTTCCGAAATGCACTGATCCCGATCGCCACCGGGTTCGGCGCTATCCTGACCGTGATGTTTGCCGGCTCCGTGGTCATCGAGCAGGTCTTCGAGATCCCGGGCATGGGCCGGCTGAGTCTGGAGGCCATCGTGGGCCGGGACTATCCGATCTTCATGGGGATTCTGGCCATCACCTCGGTGCTGGGGCTGGTGGGCAACGTGCTTTCGGATTTCGCGTATGTGGTGATCGATCCGAGAATCAACTTCCAGGGGAATTGATCCGCACCCATGCCGCTCCTCTCCCGATTCATCCGAAACCCCATGACATTAAAGCGCATCCGGCGCTTCAAGGAGGTTAAGCGGGCATACTTCTCCCTTTGGCTGCTTTCCGGCCTTTTCATCATCAGCCTCTTTTCAGAGCTGATCTGCAACAACGTCCCCTTATATGTCAGGTTCAACGACAGCTCCTATTTTCCGATCTTCAGCTTCTATACCGAAGACGAGTTCACCGGCACCGGACTGCTCACCCGGCCCGACTATAAAAAGATCGCAGATACCCCGGCTTTTGCCGAAAATCCGGACAATTACATGATCTTTCCGCCGGTTCCCTTTGGGCCGTATGAATCGATAGAGCCGGCCTCCATCGAGGTATCCAAAAAGATTACCGCGGCCTTTACACCGGTTCCCAGAATCGGCCGGGTCGATATCCGGCCAAATGGTGAGATCGAGCGATCCCTTGCCTTTGCCCCGTTTGTAAAAAAGAGCGAAGAGGAGGTTCAGGGAACCGAGCTTTTCGGATACATCGAGCTTCCCGAAGAAGTTAAGGCCGCGGTCCAACGCCGCTTTGCCAATGAACCGGCCTCCCGCTTCATCCAGACCACCGACGCGTTCGGCGAGGATCGGGTACAGATATCCCTCTCCACCTTCACCCCCAGGGATGCGCCGCCCGATACGGTGCGCCTCACCTTTCGGGAGACCGGGGAACGGGCTGAACCGGTGAAGATGCGCTTTGACAGGGAAG